>JAKOOI010000496.1 GCA_022701475.1 Weeksellaceae bacterium | reverse complement strand
AATAACATAACTTAGTATTTTAATTGGCTTTTAGCTATATTTAAGGGATAATAACGCCACTCACAATAAAAGATTTGCTATGACTACAGAAAATCATCTGTCAGAAAACGAAGAACACAGGGATTCCCACGGATCGCCTCAGCAGGAAACTCCGGAAACCCAGGAATCTGCGGCTGAAACAGCACATGAAAAGGAAACTCCGGAAGAAGAAGCTCCGCAGGAAGAAACTGCACATGAACATGAAGAAGAGCATGAGGAGTCTGCCCTTTCTCTGGCTGATACGCTGAAGGAAATGGAAAAGATCATCAATGCCCCGAACGCGGGTGAGGAATTCAGGAAATTCAGTCAGCTGAAAGAAAAAGCAAGTCATTATATCCATGATGAAGTGGAAGACAAAAAGCACGAGTACGAAGAAGCCGGGAACGCTCCCGAAAATTTCAGCTATGAACACCCTTTCCAGTCAAGACTTTCCGCACTGGTGAATATTTTCAGGGAAAAGCATGACCATTTCCAGAAAGGCCAGGAAGAAGAACAGAAGAAAAACCTGGACCACCGCCAGGATATCATCGAAAGACTCAAAAACCTGTATACCAATTCTGAGCCGGGAACCAACCTCTTTAAATCCATCCGCGAGATCAAGGAAGAATGGTCCAAAGCCGGGCAGGTTGCCAAATCCGAATTCAGGATCCTGAACAACAACTATTTCCATCACCTGAACCAGTTTTACCAGATGCTGGACCTGAACAAGGAATTCCTGGAACAGGAATACAGCCACAACCTGGAAAAGAGGCAGCATATCATCGAACGGGCCCGGCAGCTGGAGCACGAGCCGGTGATCCAGAAAGCCCTCAACGAACTGCAGTACCTGCACAAACTCTGGAAAGAGGAAGCAGAGCCGGTAGCCGAAGAGTTCCGGGAGAAGACATGGGAAGAGTTCAAGGAAATCTCCAACAAGATCCATGAAAGGAAATCTGAGCTTTCCGCCAGTATTGAAACGGAACAGAATGCCAACCTGGAAAAGAAAAACCAGATTATTGCCGAAATCAAAAAACTGTCGGAACCTTCCGAGAACCCGAATCATAATTACTGGCAGAATGCCATCAGAAAAGTAGAGGAGCTGCGTTCGGAATTCCTGAAAACAGGAAGCGTGCCGAGGAAATTATCCAATCAGAACTGGAATGAATTCAAAGCCACCCTCCGGAATTTCAATACGACAAAGAATACCTATTATAAATCGTTAAAGGGCTCACAACAGACCAACCTGGAGGAAAAGCTGAAACTGATCCAGACTGCCAAAGACAATCAGAACAACGAAGAATGGGATATTTCCGTACCGCTGTTCAAAAAACTCCAGGATGACTGGAAAAAGATAGGCCATGTGCCGAAAAGCATGACCAACAAGATCTGGGACGAGTTCCGGGAGGCCTGTAATGCTTTCTTCAACAACTACCGCGAAAAGAGCAATGCTTCCACGGACAACTGGAAGGAAAACTATAAAAACAAAAAAGCTGTTCTGGATGAGCTGAAGACCGTTTCCGACGAAGAAGGAAGCATCGAAAGAATCGAAGCCATTAAAACGGCGTGGAACAACATCGGGAAAGTACCGAGAGACAAGATTTCCATCAACTCGGAATTCAATAAGACACTGAGGGAAAAACTCAAGCTCAATAAGATCAATGAGTTCGATCTGAAAGAGGAAGGGTTATCGGAGAACCAGCTGACCGATAAGGCAAGGAAAATAAAGAACCAGATTGCTGATCTTGAAGCTGAGATCGTAAAACTGGAGAACAACCTGTCTTTCTTCAAGAACCCGTCAAGGGAAAACCCGTTGCTGAGGGATACCTATACCTCCATCGACGATAAGAAAGCCCATCTGGAAACCCTGAAACAGAATCTCCACAGCATTATTGCCGGAGAATAGGCCAACATAACCTTATGACAGGCGGAGCAAAGCAATTTGACTTCGCCTTTTTTATTCATACATACCATGCAGGACGAATTTTATATTAAAAGATGTATTGAGCTGGCACAGAAATCCCTGGGCAACACTTATCCGAATCCGATGGTCGGAAGCGTGATTGTCCATAACGGAAAAATCATCGGGGAAGGCTATCACCGGAAAGCCGGCGAAGCGCATGCGGAAATCAATGCCATTCATTCCGTACAGGACAAAAGCCTGATCGCGGAGTCCGTGATCTATGTTTCCTTAGAGCCATGTGCCCATTACGGAAAAACACCGCCCTGCGCTTTGAAGATCATAGAACTCGGATTTAAAAAAGTAGTCATCGGGGCCATGGATTCCCATGACAAAGTAAATGGAAAAGGGAAAAAGCTGATCCAGGATGCCGGCATCGAGGTGGTTTCCGGAATTCTGGAAGAGGAATGCACTGCCCTGAACAAAAGATTTTTCACCTATCACGAAAAGCAGAGACCTTATATTATCCTGAAATGGGCGGAGTCCGGAGATGGCTTTCTGGACTGCGATTTCAGGCCCTGCTCTATTTCCAACGGGCTCGTCAACCAGCTGGTCCATCAGATGAGGGCTGACGAACATGCCATTCTGGTGGGAACCCGTACCGCTCTGAATGACAACCCCGGACTGACCGTCAGGAATGTAAACGGTAAAAACCCGGTAAGGATCCTGATTGATTTTGAGCTTAAAGTCCCGCAGCATTTCAGCCTTTTTAATCAGGAAGCAAAGACTGTTGTTATCAATTCTTCTAAGGACGGGGTAAAAGAAAATATTCATTACCGCAGCATCAGAAAAGAGCACTTCCTCACAGAACTGATGGAAACGCTTTACCGGGAGCAGATCCAATCCGTAATTATCGAAGGCGGAAGAAGTATCCTGCAACAGTTCATTGATGCCGGCCTGTGGGATGAAGCAGTTGTTATCCGCAATTATGATCTGCAGCTCCATAACGGTACAAAGGCACCTGCATTCAATTTCAGCGACCATGCAAGTAAAACATTCAGAAACAATTCAGTTTCATTTTATATTAATAAATAATTAATAATTTCATTAATTATATTATAATTTTTCAGTAATTTAACGTGAGTTCAATGTAAAATAAGGTATATGGCAGTAGAATTGATTTCAGTCCATGTACTACAGGATACCTGATGATCCGGCTTTAAATAAATG
>JAKOOI010000472.1 GCA_022701475.1 Weeksellaceae bacterium | reverse complement strand
ATAGCAAGGTTGAAAAAATTAGAATTTTTTGATCTCCTGAATATAGGCAAAGATCCTCAATTTGATGTTTTTGCAGAAACGGCATGCCTTATCGCCGATTGTCCGGCTTCTCTCATTTCAATTATGGAAAGTGAGACGCAGGAAATTCAAAGCTGCATAGGTCTGGAGATTGATTCTGCAGCCCGTGAGAATACGGTTTGCCAATATTCAATAGCAAGCGGAGAGGTGGTCATTATTAATGATACGCTCCTGGATGACAGATCCCGGAACAACCCATTGATGCTGCAGGGAGGGATACGGTTTTACGCAGGCATACCGTTTTTTGATGATGAGGGCTTTGCGCTGGGCACCATCTGTGTGATTGATTATAAGCCAAGAATGATAACCGATGCTCAGATCACCGCACTCAGGAAACTTTCAGAGGTTATTTCCAAGCTCCTGATGGCGAAGAGGAAGACTACTTATGCAGAATATTTTCAGCAGCTCTTCAATAGATCCAACAATCTGATCTGTGTTTTGGATAACGAATTACAGTTCAAAGACTGCAATCCGGTCGTTGAAAATATTTTATCATTAAAAAAAGAAGAAGCCATCGGACTTGGTTTCATCCAGATGTTCGGCGAAGCAGACGAGGAACTTCCGGAGCTTAAAAATTTTCCGGAGACTACCCAGGAAATATCATTTACCACTTCTACGGTAATTAAAGATGGTAGTTCCGTCATTGTAAAATGGGTGTTGAAACCAAATAAGGAACTTTCTGAAATTTTCTGTTTCGGGACGAATATTACGGTCCAGACCGAAGAAAAACGCCAGCTGGAAAGCTCTGAGCGACGTTTCAGGAGTTTTTTTGAAAACGCGATCGGTCTGATGAGCATGCATGATATGGAGGGGAATATTCTTTCAGTAAATGAAAAAGGCCGGGAAATGCTGCATTATTCTATTGATGAAGTGAAAAGTTTAAACCTCAGAGACCTTGTTCCTGAGCATAACTGGCCTTCTTTAGACCAGTATCTCGACCGGATCAATAAAAATAAGGAAGATATCGGAACCATGATCCTGAAGTCAAAAGACGGGGTGGAGCAGGTATGGATGTATCACAACCTGGTGGAGATCGATGAGGAAGGAAAACCTTACATCATAAGCACAGCACTGAATGTTACCGAAAGGATGATTCTGGAGAAAGATCTGGTTCATACGAAAAAAATGCTGGAACAGACAAGCTCTGTAGCGCAGGTCGGCGGCTGGGAAGTCAACATGAAAAAAAACACGGTATTCTGGTCGCAGAGTACCAGAGAAATTCATAAGATAAGCAATGATTTTCAGCCTGATCTGGAAAATGCCATCGGTTTCTATAAAGAAGACAGCAGAGAAAGGGTTAAATTCTTATTCAACAGGGCCGTAACGGAAGGAATCCCGTATGATGATGAATTTCAGCTTGTCCGTAATGACGGGGTTACGATCTGGGTAAGGGTAAAAGCAATTCCGGAATGTGAAGATGGTGTCTGCAACAGGGTTTTCGGTATCATTCAGGACATTGATGCCTTCAAGAAAATGTTCCTTGATGTTGCTAAAAAAGAAGCCATGATGCAGTCTTTTGCAACTTATGTTCCGGTTCCTGTGGCCATGTTTGATAAAGATCTTAATTATATTTCGATAAGCAGCAGATGGAAAGAGGAATTCAATATGGATGAAAAAGAGATTATCGGAAAAAATCTCTTCGTTGTATCCCCGAACATTCCTGAAGACCGGAAAGAAATTTATCAGGCTGCCCTGCAGGGTAAAACTTATATAAACGAGGATTTTGCGATCCACATTGATGGCAGAAAAGAGATTCAGCATTTCGATCTTAAGGTTGGTCCGTGGTATCTTTCGGATAATGAAATAGGAGGCGTCATTGTTTCCATACAGGATACCACTGCCGCTGTAAACACCAACACAGAACTTAAAGAGGCAAAAAAAATGGCAGATACCGCAAGCAAAGCCAAATCCGAGTTCCTTGCGAATATGAGCCATGAAATCCGCACCCCTCTGAATGGAGTGATCGGTTTTTCAGATCTTCTTTTAAAAACGCCTCTTAACGATATCCAGACGCAATACCTTAATTATATTAATGAATCGGGAGAAAACCTTCTGAATATTATTAATGATATTCTGGATTTTTCTAAAATAGAATCCGGTAAGATGGAACTTCTGATCGAGAAGAGCGATGTTTATGACATGGTAAGCCAGGTTATCAATGTGATCCTCTATCAGTCTCAGAAAAAAAATATCGAACTTCTTCTTAATATTGAACCGGGACTTCCGAAAACTTTATTGCTCGACGAATCCAGGTTAAAGCAAATCCTGATCAATCTTCTCGGGAATGCCGTAAAGTTTACGGAAAAAGGCGAAATTGAGCTGAAGGTGGAAAAACTTGGCATGGACGATAAAAACATTGTTCTGCGGTTTTCCGTAAGGGATACGGGAATAGGCATACCTGTCGAAAAGCAGAAACATGTTTTTGATGCTTTTACCCAGGAGAACAGCTCGATCAGTAAGCGTTATGGCGGAACCGGCCTTGGTCTTACGATATCAAACAATATTCTGGGCTATATGGGAAGCCGTTTGTCTTTGAACAGTACGCCGGACAAGGGCTCTGTCTTTTTCTTCGACATTGAAATTCCTTATGAAATATCCGAATCCCGGGAAGATGATGATCTTGCGGTTAAAAAAGTGCTTGTGGTAGATGATAATGAGGCAAACCGGATCATTCTCCAGCACATGCTTGCCTATAAAAATATAGAGTCTACACTGGCTGCCAATGGGATGGAAGCTTTACAGATACTGCTTAAAGGTGAACGTTTCGATGCCATACTCATGGATTATCATATGCCGGTAATTTCCGGCCTGGAAACCATTGCCAAGATCAGGGAGCTATTCAATGAACGGAACGAGACGGCTCCGCTGGTAGTTCTTCATACTTCTTCGGAGGAGCATGATGTCATTAATTCTTTCCGAAAGGAAGACGATTCTTATTTTCTCCTGAAGCCCATTAAATCGGATGATCTTTACAAAACACTCAGACGGATGGCGCAAAACAATATAACGGAAGTTGCTGTTCCGCAACATCCGGAAAAAGATCAGTTTTCTTTTATGAAAGAGCTGGATGTTCTCTTAGTAGATGACAATCCGGTAAATATGGTTCTGAATAACAGAATGATGAAATCGCTGACGCCCGATGCGCATCTTACAGAAGCGGTAAACGGCCTGGAGGCTTTGGAAGAGTGCAGGAAAAAAGATTTTTCTATTATTCTTATGGATGTACAGATGCCGGTACTGAACGGTATTGAAGCTACCCGGCAGATCCGCCTATTACCCGGATATAAAAATGTACCCATCATCGGGGTAACTGCCGGAAACGTGCTGGGCGAAAAGGAAAAATGCCTGGAATCGGGAATGAATGATTTCCTGCCGAAACCCCTGCGGCAGGCAGATCTTCTGGAGATGCTCAAAAAATATATTGCCTTTAAGAATGATGAAGAGGAAGCAACTGAAATACAGACGGAGAAATACATCAATATGGATATGCTGAATGAGCAGATCGGGGGAGATGATGATTTCAGAGAAATCTTTTTACATCTTATCATCAGTGAGCTTACCGATACCAGGAATCATATTGCCAGGGCTGCCGCTGAAAAAAATGCGGCCGATACCGGAATGATTCTTCATAAGCTGAAAGGTACTGCCGGAACTGCCGGCCTTTTCAGGCTTTCAGACTGTGCATTGAAGTGGGAGGAAAAAGCAGAAGGAGATCTGGATTTTTCAGCCATGGAGAAAGAAATAAAAGGAGAAATAACAATAGGGTTGGATCTGATGAAAAGTTTAATACAATAAAGAGCCATGCTGATTCTGATCGCCGGAGATGACGAGCCGATTTTCTAAACCATTCAGTGAAGAATCTTATTGTCATGTACAGGATTCTGCGGTTTCCCGGGATAACAAAGCGGGAAATAACCGGATGTTTACGGATTGTACAGCCTGAGGATCTCCACCAATTCGGGTACGGATTTTATTTTCAGTTTCTCAAACAGCCTGTTTTTGTAGGTGCTGATCGTTGAGGAATGGAGGTTAAGTTGGTTGGAAATTTCTTTGAGGGGAATACCTTCTGCAATTTTACCGGCAATTTGCAGTTCGCGGTCTGACAGCGTTTCAAAGGGTGAGTTTTTTGTCGCACCACTCAATGATTCTAAAAACATCGCCTCTTTTACATCATCACTTGCATATCGGCCGGTACTGAGCATCTTCGTTACAGCCGTTTCAATGATGGCAGCAGAACTTTGTTTGCTAAGATAGCCGCCGGCACCCATCTTTAAATAACGCATGGCGTACAACTCTTCATCCTGAGAAGAGAATATGAGGATTTTTAAATCGGGTTGGTGCATTTTTATGTAATCGATCGCTTCCTGGACAGAGCCGTTAGGCATATTAACATCCGTAATAGCCAGATCAAACTCCTCTTTCAGAATGGCTTTGTACAGTGATTTATAATCTTCCACTTCTGAAATTACAGCATCAGGCCGGAGGCGTTTTATGGTTTGTACCAACCCCATCCGGACAATACCGTGATCATCTGCGACAATAATACGAACATTTGCTTTCAAACCCATTATTCTGTTAATTTACCTTAAAAAAAAGGGAAACCGTCGTGCCTTTGTTTTCAGCGGATACGATTTGGATGTTTCCATGCATCAAGGATACAAAATTTTTAACAATCTTCAAACTTAATCCGACTCCTTTTTCGCCCGAAGTTCCCAGAAATACGGGGCTTTCATAAGTATAGACCGACGATACATGCTTTTCATTCATTCCCGTTCCGGAATCAGTAACGGAAAGTACGGCCTGATCATCTCCGGAAGCTCCTTCTAAATAAACAGCCTGTCCCGGAAGCGAGTATTTTACCGCATTGTCGAAAATTTTGTCTACAACATACTCGAGTAACATGCGATCCGTTGTAAGAAATGTATTGGGATCTCCCTTAAAATAAAATGTAATGTTTTTTTCTTTTAACCGGGCAGCATATTTTTCTTCGAAATGATGAAAAAGATCAATCAGCAGTATTTTCACAGGTTGAATCTTAAAGTCTCCGTATTGTGTTTTCAGCCAGGAGGTACTGTCCTTAATGGTTTGCAGATTCTTCAGGGCATCACTTTTTAACTGCGGCAATAAGTTAAAAAAATCTTCCGTGCCTATGGTCTTATCTTCCAATGCTTCTATAAGCCACAGAAAATTTCCAAACATTTCTTTTGAATCATGAGACAATATCGAGATCAGCCCGTTCCTGAAACTGATTTCATTTTCCAGTTTTTCAATCTTTAATTGTAGTCCGTTGATAAGGTCATTCATAAATTCATTATCAAAAGTTAAAAATATGCTATATTTTTTAAATAATAGTTTATTTTTTTTACTTTTTTCGATGTCTATGCCCACTCATTTTTGAATCATACCAGCCAGGGTTTGATTAAATGGTCTGAAATTAAGGCTTGCGGCACTTTTGGTTCTTAACGGGAAAATGGCCTGCCGGCAGAGCAGCAAAAGGAATTCCGATGTCTTTTCCCTGGCTCTTTTATGCCATCCAGACCATGCATCTGATGACGGATACTGATTACATAAATCCTGACTTATCTCATCGCAATTTTTTAACGCAAAGTTTTATGTTTCTATATGCGTAAATAAAGCAGGCAAAGAAGGATCAGCAGGCTGATCTGGTGAAGCGTACGGTAACTGTGTGCAAAATAATCGTCCGCAGATTGTGGTGATCACGCAGATAAAAGTGCAAAAAAAATCTGCTCCATCTGCTGATCTGCGGGAACCTGCCCGAAAGTGTGTTAGCAAAATAAGACGTCCGCTTCGCGCAGCAGATTTTATCTGCCTTTGCTTCCTTAAAATAAAGCGTCCAGCAACTTCATCTTTGCGTTTATCTTCTTAATACTTTTCATACAAACTCTTATCAGCAGGAGCATCGCAATTTTTTAACGCAAAGTTTTATGTTTATGCACGCATAGAGAAAGGAAGCAAAGAAGGATCAGCAGGCTGATCTGATGAAGCGCGTGATTACTTTGTGTAAAGATAATCTCCCGCAGATCTTGGTGATTACGCAGATAACAATCCGAAAAAATCTGCTTAATCTGCTGATCTGCGGGAGCCTGCCCGAAAGTGTATCGGCAAAATAAGACGTCCGCTTCGTGCAGCAGATTTTATCTGCCTTTGCTTCCTTGAAATAAAGCGTCCAGCAACTTCATCTTTGCGTTTACTTTTTTATGACTCTTCAAAAAAAAATCCTGATCATATAATACATGCAATTTTTTAACGCAAAGTTTTATGTTTCTATATGCGTAAATAAA
>JAKOOI010000460.1 GCA_022701475.1 Weeksellaceae bacterium | reverse complement strand
ACTTCTTACCGGGATCACGGTGGCAGGATCCAGCACCGCATTCAGGCTTTCATATGTTTTTTTGATACCGCATCCCGGTGATACATAGATAGACCGGGTAGTATAATTTACCCTTACTTTTGATTCTTTCCCTTTATTCGTAATCCTGAAATAAATATCCGTATATGGAGCATCGTCTACCCGTAAAGGAATAACCCTGGAAGTAATTTTCGCCTGGCCTCCCAGCTGAACCTTTCCGGAGCCGTAATCCACCGCTACATACAGGGAATCAAGGGTCCTTTCCTTTCCGCTTTCAAAGTTCAGGAATGACACTTTCATCCGCGGAGTTCCTTCTCCGCTTTCACAGATGTCGTCATCGCCGCCACAGGAAAGCAGCAGGCCCAGCAACCCCGTCATCATCAGAAATGTAAGATACTTTTTCATAAAGACTGATTCTGTTCAAATATAACTTAATTATTTCTTTATCAGCAAAGCGATATTTTCCACATGGTGGGTTTGCGGGAACATGTCTACCGGCAGGATTTTCACTACGGTATAATGGTCTTTCATCAAAGCAAGGTCCCTGGCCTGTGTTGCCGAATTACAGCTTACATACACCACTTTTTCAGGTGCCAGATTCAGGATCTGTTCCACTACCTTCTGATGCATTCCGTCTCTCGGCGGGTCTGTAATCAGGACATCTGCTTTCGGATGGGTAGCGAGGAATTCTTCATTGAAGATATCCTTCATGTCCCCGCAATAGAAGGTCGTGTTGGTAAGGCCGTTCAGCTCAGCATGTTCTACCGCAGCATCAATGGCTTCCTGTACGGATTCAATCCCGATGACCTGTTTTGCTTTCCGGGCAACATACTGGGCGATGGTTCCCGTTCCGGTATATAAATCGTACACCACTTCATCTCCTTTCAGATCAGCAAACTCAAGAGTTTTACGGTACAGTTCCAGCGCTTGCTTATAATTGGTCTGGAAGAATGATTTGGGGCCGATCTTGAACCGGAGGCCATCCATTTCCTCCATCAGGAAGCCTTCGCCGTGATAAATGTTAATATCAAGGTCATAGATCGAATCGTTTGGCTTCGGATTGATGGCATACACCAATGTTTTGATCTGCGGGAAAGTTTCAATCAGGAATTCGAACAGCTTCTCACGGTTCTCTTTTTCTTCACGGTACAGCTGGAACAGCACCATCCATTCTCCTCCGGAATTCTGCCTCATCATGAGGGTTCTCAGGAATCCGTCATGGTTTCTTACATCAAAAAAGTCCAGGCCGTTTTGTACAGCATATTCTTTTACGGCCAGCCTGATGCTATTGGATGGCTCTTCCTGCAGGAAGCATTCTTTAAGGTCAAGGATCTTGCTCCACATTCCCGGGATATGAAAGCCTAAGGCATCACGGCTCCCGAAGTTTTCTTCCGAACTGATCTCATACTGGGTAAGCCAACGCGAATTGGAAAAGGAAAATTCCATTTTA
The DNA here is from genome assembly GCA_022701475.1 of Weeksellaceae bacterium. Classification (GTDB taxonomy): domain Bacteria; phylum Bacteroidota; class Bacteroidia; order Flavobacteriales; family Weeksellaceae; genus Chryseobacterium. Next base: position 4,602 of record JAKOOI010000460.1, on the reverse strand, counting down.
TTCCTGTAGAAATACTGTTCTCCGGAACCCAGGATCGGCAAGGTTTCGAAGTTTTCGATTCCCCCGATTCTTTTGATATTGTTGTAGACTTCTTCCTGTTTAAAGTGAAGCTGTTTTTCATAGCTCATATTCTGCCACTTGCATCCTCCACATACCCCGAAGTGGATGCATTTCGGGTCTACCCGGTCCGGCGATTTCTCCAGCAGGTCTACCGCTTCGCCCTCATAATATTTGGACTTTGCCTTTTTTACCCTTACATTCACGAGATCTCCCGGGATGGCTCCTGAAACCATTACGGTTTTCCCTTCATCCGTGCGGCCGATAGCAATTCCTTTAGCGCCGGCAGTGACCAGCCTTATATTTTCAAGAACTATATTTTTACTCTTTCTCTTACTCATTCTGATTTCTATTTTTCCTACATGAAACGTTTCCGCTTCAGTCTGCAAAAGTACAAATAAAAAAACCTTATCCGGGGATAAGGTTTCTATCTGTATTGATTTTAAATTATTTTATTTTGTCTGGGCCGGCTGCGGGTTTGCCTGCTGCTGTTGGGCAGCGGCAGCGGCCTGTTGCTGGGCAGCTACTACGGCAGGATCCATTCCTGCTCCCTGCTGCAGCTGAACGTTAGGGTTTACTTTCGGTGCGGAAAGTCCGGTCTGCTTATCCAATACGGTTACCAGCTCAGGATCTCCAAGATTGAAGAACGGCTTGCTGGCGATTTTGCCGTCTTTGTCTACAATAATGAAGCAAGGCAGCTTGAATCCGTAGATTCCGTATTTTTTGGCGATGTCAGAATTCAGTCCTCCGTCAGCATATACATTGGTTCCGGCAATTCCTTTCAGCAAAGAGCTGCTGGTTTTTGTAAACTGGTCTTTGGTATCATCCACATTTACAAAAACAAAGTTCATCTTGGTTTTGTAGAAGTTTACGATTTCCTTCAATACAGGAACGGTAGCTTCCCCGATGTAAGGATTCCATGATGCATAGAATGCCAGCATATACGGTTTCCCTTTGTTTTCAGAAAAAGCAAAAGACTTTCCGTCTGCTTTTACCAATGAAGCTTCAGGAGCCTGCTCCCCGATCTTGAACCCGTTGATCGCAAACTGGATTTTCTTCAGGTCTTCCTTAACGGTATTGTCTTTGATATCGGCATCAATAATCTTCTTGATTTTCTCAACGGTTTTCGCAGGTGATCCCGGGTGAATATCAGACTGGGCCATCACATAGGCCAACAGGTAATCCTTAGCTGTCTGAGAAAGGTCTTTCTGATTTTTCTTCAGGTATTCCGCAAACAGTTCTGAAGTGGTGATATCCGTTTTTCCGGCACTGTTGGCCTGTGCATATTTCTGGAAATCTGCACTCATTTTCCCCAGAAGATATTGTCTGTAATAAGGATTTTCCTTTACCATCACTTCTTTGTTCTCTTCAAGCTTATTGGTAAAATCGGTAAATGCTTTCGTTACTTTGAAAGACGGGTTCCCCATTTGCTTATGGCTCATTTCGTACTGGTTCATGATGGTAAGCAAAGTACTGGCAAGGTCATTTTTCTTCCAGGCTACCATTTCACTGTCAGGACTGAATTTCTTTTCGTTTTCCTCGATATTTTTAGTGATATCGGCCTGAACTTTTTCCATTCCTTTCAAGAAGGTATTTTCATCTTTTCCCAGCAGCTCGTTCATGTTGACTTTCTGAGCATAGGTAGAAAGATATTTTTGAGTGGCAGTAAAGAAGTCATTGTTCTTTTTGGCATCACCGGTAATCACATATTCCGTAGGAAAAGTCAGTGCACTTCCGGAAATCTCCAGTTTCTGACCGCCTTTCAGGTAAATTAAATTCTGTTTCCCGCCATAGGAAATCACGTACATTCCGCTTCTCGGGGCTTCAAAGCTTCCGGCAAAGCTTCCGTCTTTGTTCACTCCGATGTTGGTAAGCGGTAAAGTGGCTACTCCGGAAGCTTCGATAAACTCTATTCTTTCCAGCGGAGAACCTCCTGTGATTTTTCCTTTTACTTCAACTTTTTTAGAGCAGGACATTGCAAAAACTGCAATGATAAACAATAAAAGATATTTTTTCATTTCGAATTTTATAATTACGCAAAAATAAGTTTTTCAATAAACTTAATACAAATTAATATGGGTTTTAAGAAAGATTTAACTAAAAAAAAATACGCTCATTTATTTATTTTGTAAATCATAGGAAACATCATTCAACAACAAGAAAAATGACAGGACAGTGATAGGTAGCTTCCCTGAACCATTCCAATTCCGGCCCGGCATTATAACATTTATTTTCACCTATTTTATCTGTTTTCTTCATTTTCATGACAAAGCTGTCTTTAGCAAAAAATCCGATATATATATTTTTAAAAGTTTCATCAATCACAATATTTCTATGGCTGACATCTATTTCCAGATACTTACTGCCTTTTTCAAAATTAACCTCAATATCCGGAATCAGTCTCTCAGGGTTTTTGCAATCTATAGCATCACATGTAAATAATACAGGGATGATCTTTGTATTTTCTTTGTCTATTTTCACTCCTGAAACGGGATGCCTTCCGCCACTGAAATAATATCTTATTTTCTTTATCTTCTTATTGACATTCAATTGATTTTCCGGAATTTCAACAATTTTAACCGCATCCGCTTTCATGTATAATTTTGAAGAACTGCCGGTATCTGTTATCCCGATCAGCGATTCTTTTTTCTTATTGCTGAGCACAACGGTTTCAATTATTTTTCCTGTGGAAAATGACAGAACCGTATGGTGAATCTTGACTTCATTCCTGTGAAGGCTGTAATGGATATTCTGATTCAGATCCGATATTAAAAGACTGTCAGAACTATTTATACTTTGTAAAGGAATTTCAACAGCACCCTCTGCAGAAACAAATATCTGATTCAGGGTACCATAAAGTTCAATCTGATAATTTTCAATAAACACCGAATCCTTTTTGAGCCGGAAATTTTGTGAATATAATTTTGTAAAAAAACAAAAGCCTATTAAAATAATTTTTAATAAGCTATATCTGCATGATGTGCAAAATAAGTTACGGAGTGCAGGCCTGAACTGATTCATAAGTACCTGTAGTTATCCAAAAACGTGTCTTTTTGATGGTAACGGCCTCTACATATTGCGGAACTCCATTGAAATATTCAATATGGCAAGGGCCATCTACTGATACCAGCAGATTATTACACCAGAAACAATTTCTCTCAGTAGCTGCAGTGTTATTTTTATAAACAGTTTCCATACTGTAAAATAGTGAAAGTCCTCTTGCAGTACCAAAAAGCTGTCCTGCTTTTATTTCCAGTAATTTAATATCATCAGAATTATAATTACTTTCAATATCCGTGAAAAACTCTTCTGTCAATGTAGATTTCAAGTTGTTGATGAATCCCAGTTCCTCTTCATTTAATTCAGAATTGTCTAGAAAATCATCATACTTGCCTTGCCAAACTAATGATTTCTGCCTTGGATTTAATGACTGATACGTTTCATTCTGATCTCTTGAATCAACCACTGCATTATATAATTCCCGCGGATTTTCCCCACGTAATAACTGATCACCGTTTTTTGAATGATTTTTTGCGCTTATTTCAATTGCATTCTTTTCCGGCAACGCTTCATCTTCGCTGCACGAATTAAATATCAACGGAAGAAATAGAAAAAGGGCTGATTTTAAAATGGTCTTCATAATTATAAGTTTAATGTTTCTCCTGGAATATCTCCTAAGATTAAAGCAAATTTACTCATTTAAAAATATAAAAAATAAAATATAAATCCTCTTTTCAATGTAATAATTCACTTTTTTGATGAATTATTTACCTGTCCTGCATTTTTGTTACATTTGCATTATAAAACTTTACCATGCTGATAGGAAAAAAAATAAGATCAAAAAGAACAGAAAAGAATTTAAGTGCTGATTATATGGCAGAACAAGTAGGTATTGATATCTCTACTTACAGAAAATATGAGAGAGATGATGTATCGCCCAGTCTGGAAAAGCTGAAAAGAATAGCAGATGTTTTGGGGATCCCGGTGATTTCACTGATCGAATCGCCTGATTTGGATTCTAGTGTCCGAGATAATATACTTTTATTATATAATTATAATTTACAACTATCCCAGAAAGCCATAGAACAGTATGAAAGGCAAATAACAGATTTAAAAGCTGATAAAGAATACCTGAAATCTGAAATTACTGCACTAAAAATAAAACTTCAGAATGTAGATTTATAAAAAACAAAAGCAGTCATTACGACTGCCTTTGCTTTTATTTACTTATTGTTTTATCATCCTCTGTCGGCGAATGCCACGATGTATTCTCTGTTCATACGGGCAATGTTTTCAAGGGAAATCCCTTTTGGACATTCCACTTCACACGCTCCGGTATTGGAACAGTTTCCGAAGCCTTCATCATCCATGGCTTTCACCATGTTCAGTACCCTTCGTTTGGCTTCTACCCTTCCCTGCGGCAACAGGGCAAACTGGGATACCTTGGCTCCTACGAACAGCATAGCGGATCCGTTTTTACAGGACGCTACACAGGCTCCGCAGCTGATGCATGCCGCTGCATCCATCGCTTTGTCAGCATCTTCT
>JAKOOI010000438.1 GCA_022701475.1 Weeksellaceae bacterium | reverse complement strand
AAATTTGTAGGACAAAAATAAGATTTAATTTCTCAATATTAAAATTAAGGCGGCAGGGATAATGTTTATTTTAAATTATCCTGTTGCTGTTATCAGAGAATATGGATCTGATAAATTTCAGTAGGGTTGTGTAAAAATAATTATATGGTTTTGAAATCTTATTGATGATCATTAAATTTAAAATGCGGAATTATTTTTTTTGTATTAATATGTTGAAGTATTGTATCGGTACCGTATTTTTAATAAATTTACTAAAATTATAAATTATTTTACATGAAACTAAAACTACTTTGTGGAGTTGTTAATATGGCAGCTCTGTTCTCTTCCGCTTTTATGACAGCTCAGAATTATCAGACAATGCCTGTCCAGTCGGGATTCACAGCCGATGTAATTGCAAACGGCGTCGGGCCTGCCCTGTCTTCCACCACCAGTGATGTGGATGGGGTTTCTTATGCCTTTATTTCCAAAGATTTCCAGGTGACTTCGTCTTCAACCGTACTTACGTATGGCCTGCCGATCAACGGAACCGTGAATTCCGTAGTAGGATCCACGCCCGGGCTGGTATATCAGTTAGCAGATTATAATGCCAACAATTCACTAAAGCTTTCCAACACCAATGATTCGGGAACCCTCGTTTTTACAACGCCCAAGGCTGCGTTCAGGCTCTATATGCTGGCTACCAGCGGGAGCGGGGTTTCCACGGTAAGTGCAGTGGTGAACTTTACGGATAACACTTCCCAAACCATTACCGGCATCACCGTTTCCGATTGGTATAACGCTTCAGGTTTTGCCATTCAGGGCTTCGGGAGAATCAACCGGAATACCGATGCGCTGGAATCCGGCAGCGGAACCAACCCGAGACTGTATCAGAGCGTTCTGAATATCGATGCTGCCAATCAGTCAAAACCGATCCAGAGTATAACGGTTACCAAAACATCGACTGCACAGGGGCATGCCAATATTTTTGCTTTCTCCGCAGATGCCTATTCGGATTGTGCGGCGCCTACATTACAGCCTGTGGGAACACTCTCTTCAAATTCTGCAGCCGTTTCATGGACGGTCCCTGCAGGAACAACAGCTGCCGGTTATGATCTGTACTACAGTACCACCAATACGGCTCCTACAGGAGCTACGGTACCGAGCATTCCGGGGATTGCATCCACATCGTATACCATAGGAGGCTTACAGCCGACGACTACTTATTATTATTGGGTACGTACCAACTGTAACAATTCTACCGGCCAGAGCGTGTGGTCTTTTGCCGGAACATTTACTACCTTATGCGGTGCGCTGGTTCCGTCTTATACAAATACCTTCAATCCGTTTCCGGGCAGCTGCTGGGCACTTAACCTTACAGGAGGAGATGCAACAACAGGACCTGCCGGTACAGGCACTGCCTTATGGATACAGGACGGATTCCTGAATAATGGGACTACAGGAGCAGCGAGACTCAATCTGTATTCAACCAACCGGAAAGGATGGATGAAAACCGTTCCTTTTAATCTCTCTGCCGGAGGCTACCGTGTGAAATTTGACTACGGTATTACAACATACAGCGGTACAGCCGCTTCAGCAATGGGATCGGACGATATCATCCAGTTCCTGGTTTCCAATGACGGAGGAACTACCTGGAATGTACTTCAGACCTGGAATGCCGCCAATACCCCATCAAATACGCTAAATACGTACATTTATGATCTTGCAAATTTCGTTAATGCCAATACCGTATTTGCATTCTACGGAAGCGATGGTACGGTAGATGACACGCCGGACTATAATTTCTATGTTGATAATTTCACTGTGGAATCTGCACAACTGTCCACTTCAGAGGCCGCAGTGAAAAAGACAGTCGCTGTGCATCCGAATCCGTTTAAAGATATCCTGCACATTTCCGATAGTGAAAAAGTAGCATCGTTAACCGTAAGCGATATTTCAGGAAGGGTAATAAAGACTATCGACCGTCCTGCAAAGGAAATAGAGCTCAGCTTTCTGAATGCCGGCCTTTATCTGGTAACTTTCCGTCTGAAAGACGGATCCCAATACACGGTAAAAGCAGTGAAACAATAATTTTTTAATGCAGAAAAAGAAAGGCAGCTGTATCATTGCAGCTGCCTTTTTTCGTGTAAGGAAATTGGATATATCACAAGCAGGGCTGAGATGTTTTATCAATAAATTATCCTATTTTTGCACTGAAATTTTAATAACCATGAATAAATTAAACCTGTTGTTTATAATTCCGTTATTGTGCGCGCAGTCTGCAATTGCCCAGAGGATCGATAAGGAGACCGTCAGTTTCCAGCTTTTAAAAGAGCCGGTATATGCTACAGAGCTTAAAAACCGGAATTATACGCTTACCGTAAAATCCCCTTATAATATTACCAAAGAAGATGTCCTCAGGATGTCTGAGGAAGAATATCAGAGAAAAGCAGATTATTATCAGGAGGATGTGGAATCGGCCAAAGCGGAGCATCAGGAAAAACTGAAAGAATACGAGGAGGAAGTAAAAAAGCTGCAGGAGAAATTCAGGCTCGAATCCGCAGAATACAATAAGCTTTCCGCCGTTGAGAAAATTGCGGCTGCCAATGGTGCCCCAATCCTCAGGTTACCGGTCAGGCCCGGCCTGAATATCCCTCCGATGCCGGCGTACCGTCAGCCGGACCTTAAAGATGCCCTGATCGTTGACAATAAAATTCTCGCTTCCCAGATGGAGGTGGCCGGGTTTTTAAAAGGCGGAAATTACCTGGAACTGGAAATCGAAATGGAAAGGACCCATTTTCAGGATAACCAGGGAAAAACTTTCGCCAATCAGCCGGTGCGGATTATCGGGAAGCAAAACGGTACGGTAAAGCTGGATAAAACCTATTTTTCAGATTTCACGGAAATCGCCAGTGTACCTACCAATGAAATCAACCTGAATTTCCACGAAAAACGATATCTTCAGCGGATCATGGATCGTACCCGGAATATCATCAACGACCATTTCGGCTATCAGACCATCCATTCCGCCGTCACCCTGG
>JAKOOI010000411.1 GCA_022701475.1 Weeksellaceae bacterium | reverse complement strand
TCGGAATTTTTATGGGTTCAGAAAAGTTATTTTAATGATACTTGTCAATATCTGACATGGGATCAGTCAATGATGTCAGGGGTCATAATAGCGGGATATTAACCTTCCTTGTTGCGCAGCCTATTTTAATGTCGGGAGCCAGACTGCCGCTTTCCGGAAATAATGAGATGATTAGTGATTATTTTTGAATTGCTGCTATCTGGATCAAATTCCTGGAATACAGGACTGTTTTTTTAAATTTTGTTATGTATTTCAATCAGGTTGTACCCGATTCTGTTATAAGCCGCCCCTTGGGGGCTTCCGGCAGAATATAGAGGAACGTAGATGGGCTGCTCATCATGGACCTTTTCCTAACTATTTTTTGTTATACCTTCATTTTGATCCGGTCTACATAAATAATCTTGTATACAAGTTCCTTAATAAGTTCCGCCTCATTCATATTGGCTGCACCGAGACCTTTTCCTTTCATATCGAATTCCCGCAGGATGGAGATGACCCGGGTAGCGTGCTTCAGCGGATACAGCCTTGCGGCTTCGGCATAATCTTTTATAAAGTAAGGATTTACTCCCAGCTGGGCGGCAATGACCTGCTGGGGCTGTCCGGCCATGGTATTGTAAATGATGATATTCGAAAAATAGTTGTACAGGCTGGAGAGCATCATGACAAAGGGATTATTTTTCGGGTTTTTTCCCATATAGTGGGCAATTTTGAAAGCGGCATCGGCATTCTTTGTTCCCAGTGCTTTCTGAAGTTCAAAGACATTGTATTCTTTGCTGATCCCGACGTGGTTTTCAATGAGGGTACCGTCCAGGACCTCTCCTTCCCTGAGGATCATCTTAAGTTTTTTGAGCTCATTGGCTATCCTGGAAAGGTCGTTTCCAAGATATTCTGCCAGCAGCTGGGAAATTCCCGGGGCGGTCTTTATTTTCAGACGGGTACATTCATCGGCAATCCATTTGGCCAGGTTGCTGTCCCGCACCGGTTCGCTCAGAAAAAGGGCACCGGTTTTTTCGAGGGATTTGGTGACTTTTTTCCGGCTGTCCAGTTTTTTATGTTTGTGGGAAAATACCAGTACTGTGGAGGGCACGGGATTTTCCACATAGGCTTCCAATGCCCTGCTTTCGCTGTCCCCGAGCCTGAGATCCTGCGCTTCCTTGACAATAATGACCTGCTTATCACCCATCATCGGGAACTGCCGGGCCAGGGAGAGGACCTCGGGATAGCCGGTATCTTTTCCGTAAACCACTGTCTGGTTGAAGGCTTTCTCATCTTCAGTCAGGAAGCCGTGTTCCAGGGCTTTTACGGCACGATCGATAAAATACGGTTCTTCTCCGTGGAAAAAATAAATCGGCAAAACTTCTTTATTTTTAATATTTTTGAGGATTGTATCTAATTCTTTCATCTTACTAATGGAGCTTCCAACACTGAATTTTCAGGACCGTTTTGATTTTACTTTCAGGCGTGACAAAGATAAGTTTTTTATTTATGATCCGGTCCGCAAAACCCACCTTTTGCTTACGCCGGAAGAATGGGTGCGCCAGCACTGGATCCGGTATTATCTTACAGTAAAAGGCTATGCGGTCTCTGCCCTCATCACGGAAAAAAAAATTGTACTGAACGGCCTTACGAAAAGGATCGACCTGCTGGTTACGGAAAAAACCCGCCCAAAAATCCTGGTCGAATGCAAAGCACCGCAGGTTAAGCTTACCCAGGCTACCTTTGAACAGACCGCCCGCTACAATTCCATTATCGGAGCAAAGGAAATTGTTTTAACGAACGGGCTGCAGCATATTCATGCATACTTTGAAAATGAGCAATATGTCTTTTATAAACCTCACTAACCATTCAGACATTCCAGAATCGTGAATCATAAGATAGTAGAAAAATATGGCTTGACCATGCAAAAATCACCCGAGAGATTTTTTGGAACTATTTCCGGAGACCCGATTGCCAATTACATCTTCTTTTTCAGGCATCCGGATGATGTTGATGATTTTGTCTCAGATATTGATCTTGCCCTGGCAGGACGCTTCTCGGAAATAGAAGATCCGGATCACGGAACCGGCCTGGGAAATCATTGGTTTGCGGAAATAACACCCACCCATTTTGAATTGTGGCAGGAAGGTCATGCTAAAAAACTCATTCCATTGGAAGACTGGAAAGAAATACTGCTTTCCTGGAAAGAATGTGTTGAATAAAGAAAATTTATACTATTCATTCGCCATGGGGCTGCCTATGAGGCTGGTATAAGCCCTATCTTTGGGCCTGGTTTGTGTACCTTTCTTGTTTCGGGTTTACTCTTGTGGTGATGCCATATGGCTTTGCCCTATGCTGATCTAGGTTGCCTCGCCGGGGCTTGAGGTTGTATATTAACTTTTACGGAGTTTTGAAATTTTTGTCCGGATAAAAGGTTTCAGAATAAAGGATTCTGATCATGAAATTAATATTCCGGATATTTGTACCGGAGCACGGTTTTTGTACTGATCAGCACCGGCATAGCCCCGATTGCAGCGGAAATCCTTTTTTGCAAAAAAAGATTGCAGCGGAAAGCGGGATAAAGCTCCTAAAAATTAATTGTATGACAAAATCTATCTTTATGAGTGCTGCTTTACTGGCATCGGCAGCATTATTCAGCCAACAATTAAAACCGGTTACCTATCAGGACGGGACCCAGAAACTGAACGGCCTGGTGACCTCCAACGCAGGTAAAAAATTGCCCGGCGTACTGGTTCTTCCCGCGTGGAAAGGCATTGATGACGAAGCAAAAAATGCCGCTGCAGAACTTGAAAAACAGGGATACATTGCTTTTGTAGCGGATATTTACGGAGAAGGAAATATTCCTGCCGATAATGCAGCCGCGGCAAAAACTTCAGGATATTATAAAAAAAATTATGAGGCTTACCAGAAGAGAATAACACTTGCCTTAGAACAACTGAAGAAAAACGGAGCAGTTCCTGACCGCATTGCGGTAATCGGCTATTGCTTCGGAGGAACCGGCGCACTGGAATCGGCAAGGGGAAAATTACCGGTAGCAGGTGTTGTTTCGATCCACGGAAGCATCGGAAAAGACCAGTCGAGACTGAACGGGCCTGTTTCAACAAAAATACTGGTAGAAAACCCTGCAGATGACCAAAGCGTAACGCCGGAAGATTATAATAACCTGATCAAGGAGATGAATGACGGAAACGCCGACTGGCAGATTATTACCTACGCCCATTCCAAACATACGTTTACCGATCCGAAGTCACCGGACTACAATCCCGTGATGGCGAAAAGAGCCTGGAACCACACGCTGATGTTCTTGAAAGAGATCCTTAAATAATGTAGCAATGTAACAGTGTAACAATAGATCAATTAAATGGATTGTCATTGTTACGCTGTTACATGAGTAAACTGGTACATTTTATTATTTTGCTTCCAATTCTACCTGATAGGCTTGCGGGGAATATTTGGTAAGGGAACCTGTAGCACAGTCTATTCCTACACCGATGGCTCCACCCAAAAGGATATTGACCAAAGTTACCGGATTAAATTTTTTGGTAAGTTTCATTTCTTTGCTCGCGAACCCTTCTTTTTCAAGCGTTACGGTCTGCCTGCTCAGTGATCTCGGGATTTCCGCCGTACACGGAGTGGTACACTTCTCAACGCCTTTGTGGAATACTTTGGCTCCTTCCGGTGTGGAATTGAATGTAATCTTGTCTTTGGTTCCGGTGAGGATGGTTGCGCATGAAGTTGCAGACAGCGTAATGCCCAGCAAAAGAGCTGCTGAAAATTTGTTTCTCATAGTTTAAGTTTTTTTCTGATCCTTAAAAATTTCCGCGAACTTACGAAATTTGCAGCAATAAAACAATGTAATAATGTAGCGATGTAGCAATGTAACAATGTAGCGATCTATTAATGTAACAATGTTTGCATGTAATCATATATAGATGCAATAACATAAATGGTTGATAGATCAGTGTACCGACCCTAATGACAGTGCACCGTTATGTTCATGCTGGATTGATGTTATTCTGTCGTAAGACTATTATATCGGAACGTTACACTAACCGGCTAAATATCGAAACAGAAACAATACAGATGTTACCGGGATAGCCATTGCTATACCTTCAGATGATTACATCCTTACATCACATCAACCGGGCACGGACAAATGCTGAAATAAAAAACAGTGCGACAATCAATAGGAAAAACCAATTGTTACACTGTTACATTGATACACTGTTACATTGTTACATTGTTACATTATCATCAGTCTACGCCTTCCACTGCGCGGTGTACCGATTCTACAGAAAATGCAGGAAGACAGATGGAAAGATACTCGCATTCTTCCGGGAACGGGTTGCTGTACCGGATGCGGGCACCCTTTTCGATCCTGATGCTCTGGCCCTTTTCCAGCACTACGGTTTCACCGTCGATCTCGAATTGCTTTTTTCCTGAAATGATAAAGGTGAATTCATCAAACTCAGGGGTCTGATGGGGCTCGCTCCATCCTGCCGGGGCAATCATATGCGCAATGGAAACGTCTGAGGTTCCGGTGGAATTTCCCCAATGCTCTTCGATCAGTTTTCCGTCGGTCGTCGGGACGATAAACGGAGTCTGTTGGATTTTAAATTTTTTCATAAATTATTTATTTTGGATCCGGTATAAGATATTGATCCGGGAAGGTTCTCCGAAGTAGGCCACTTCATGCTCGCCGATGTTTTCCGCACCCAGCCTTTCCATGGCCGTACGCGAACGGAGATTGTTTTTCCCTACATGGAAGTACACGGTACCGACAAACTGAAAGATATAATCCAGCATCAGTTTCTTGATCTGCGGATTGATTTTCCTGCCCCAGGATTTTGTGCCGTAAAACGTATACCCGATAAAAATACTGTTGCTTTGTTCATCATAATCATAGAAACGGGTACTGCCCAGGATCTCGCCGGTTGTTTTTTCAACGATTGTAAAGGCACCACCGCTTTTGAGGGCTCCCTGAAAAAAGGTCTGAAACACTTCTCTCCTGAAGCGGTCTCTGTTGGGATGCTGTTTCCATACTTCCGGGTCAGAAGCCACTTCATATAAAGCCTCAAAGTCCCCTTGCTGTAAAGGGACTAACTGATACTGCTGATTTTCTAATACAGGTTGAACTGAAAAATTCATCGGCTGGTTTTATCGGTTGTGATCAGGCAGAACAAAGCAGCGCCTAGTTTTTGGTTTTGGCGGCGTCGGCTTCTATTTTCTTGATTT
>JAKOOI010000401.1 GCA_022701475.1 Weeksellaceae bacterium | reverse complement strand
AATTTCACTTCACGGTTACAGAGGACATCAGGATTCGGGGTTCTGCCTTTCTGATACTCATCGAACATGTAATCCACAATTCGTTCTTTGTAAAGATCACTCATGTCAATTACCTGAAAAGGGATTCCCAGCTTTTGGGCAACCATTAAGGCATCGTTGCTGTCTTCAATCCACGGACATTCGTCTTCCAGGGTGACGGAAGCATCGTTCCAGTTTCTCATAAACAAAGCCACCACTTCATGGCCCTGCTGCTGTAACAGATAGGCCGTTACACTTGAGTCCACGCCTCCGGAGAGGCCTACTACTACTTTCATTGTATTTCAATTGTACGGAACTCTTAACGGGAGCCCTTAGTTTGACCCGGCAAAAATACGATAAAAAAATTCGTAAAAAAGGGGTTAATTCAGGGATTGATAAAAACAATGTTTATGATATTGCATTTATTCCCTTACTGTAGGGTATTTACCATACGAATAAAAAAACCCGTTCTGATGTGATCAGAACGGGCCTTTCATTGATTTTTTTCCTTTAATAGAAGATTACCCACTCTTCATCAGCAAATGTAAAATAAGTACCGGAAATCAGAGTTGTATAAGCAGTAAGATCCAGAATAGGAGGCTGCCCGCAGCTGATATACCCGATCGGGAAATATCCTGCTACATTGGTTCCGGTAGCGGGATCTTTCATTCCGAATTTAAATCCCAGAGAAGTAGCGGCGTTGCTGCTGCTCAGTGGAATGGTAGCCCCGGGAAGTATGTATGGATTTAAATAATCATTATTAAGGATCCACCGGTCTATTCCGGTCGTTTGCGGATATAAAGGATTGAATGTATCGGAAAGGTTCAAATCACTCTCGTAAAAAGCCTCAACAGGCGTGCTGGCAGACGGGGCATTGTTCAGTACCATCAGCCCTGTTACGCTGCTGCTGCCTTCCCAGATAGGAGAGCATCCTCCTGATGCATTGGTCTGGTCAGATTTTATGAGGTTATATTCCAGTATATAGGGAGTATAGTTCTGAAGATGAACTTTCGTACCTTGTGCCGACATGCAATAAGATACAGTAAAGGCAATGATAGCTAATAATTTTTTCATGGTATAATCTGTTACCTGTTTATTTTAATTAATAGAATACCACCCATGTATCTCCTGCAAACGTAAAATAGCTTGCATTTATTACAGGGGACGGATATCCGGATAAATCCGGAACTATGGCACCTCCGCATTGCTGCCCTACGGTATAATAGCCACCGATGTTATTGCCTGCCACATCAGTAACACCAAATTTCAGGAATGAATACGTGGTGACTCCACTGAACGCAGCTATAGGACCGGAAGGAGCCGTGATATAAGGCGGATTGTAATTGCTGTTAATGATAACTCTTCCGATGGGCGGAGTAGGAGCTGTCGCAGAAAACGCTAAGTTAAGGTTTGATTCATATCTCGCTTCAAGAGGATCAATCCCGGGGTTCGGGCTGGGTGGCAGCCAGATGTGATCATTAGGGGCGGTTCTTGCTTCCAGGGTAGGGGTGCAGCCTCCTGATACATTGGTTAAATTTTGTTTGTTAAGTGTGTAGGCAATCTTATGGGGCGTATAGTTCTGCATAATAAAAGCCTGTGCGGAAAGGCAACCTGAAACTGCTGTTACTGCCAGTAAAAATAGTTTTTTCATAGGGATCAGTTTTCGGATTTAAAGTTCTGATTTGCCTTTTTGTTGTATTCTCCATAGATCTGGACAGCCCATTTCAGGATTTTTTCCCTGTCGTTGGCAGTCTGTCTTTCGATTTCAGTAGTCGAAACGCCGGTAGAAGCAATCAGTTCCTTCGCTGCAGGAATGAGCATGTCTTTTTTCTCGTCGCTTAATTCTGCTGAGGTTCTCGGCATGGAAGGCGCCGGGTCTTTGATCATGGCTACTTTTTTAATGGCTGCATTAAACTTGGCCACGGCATCCGGCTTCGTAACTTCAGGAGTGACATTGGTGGCAAGACTGGATTCATTTCCACAGGAAATCATACTCATTGCTGCAATGCTGAAAAGCAAAACTGTTTTTTTCATTTTCATAATATTAATTCTTTATTGTTTAAGGTTCGATAAAGATAATAAAAATTTGTTATTAGTCATACTTTGGTGAAAAATTAAATCCAAAAGATCATATAAAAGAAAAAGCACCGGAATTTCCGGTGCTTTTATGGTATTATTTTATATCGGTCTAAGATTGGGAAGACTTTTCAGCCGACGATTTTTTCGGCTTGGAAGTTTTTCCGGTTAAGCCATCTTTCGCTTCATTAAGGTCCAGAACTACGGTCTCTCCTTCAGACAACTGTTTATTTACCAGCATTTCTGCCAATAAATCTTCAATATATTTCTGGATGGCCCTCTTTAATGGTCTTGCCCCGAAGTCTTTATCCCATCCCTTATCGGAAATGAAATCTTTTGCCTCATCAGTAAGTTCCACTTTGTATCCTAATTTTTCCAGCCTGCTGTACAGTTTATTCAGCTCAAGATCAATAATTCTCTTGATATCTTCTTTTTCAAGTGAGTTAAAGATCACAATATCATCAATCCTGTTCAGGAATTCCGGTGAGAACGCTTTCTTAAGGGCGTTTTCTATGGTGCTTCTTGCTCTTGAATCGGTATTTGTTTTCTTGGCATTCGTCCCGAATCCAACGCCGTCTCCGAAATCCTTAAGATCCCTTGTACCGATATTGGAAGTAAGAATGATGATGGTATTTCTGAAATCGATCTTTCTTCCCAGGCTGTCAGTCACGTGGCCTTCATCCAAAATCTGGAGCAGGATATTGAATACATCAGGATGCGCTTTCTCAATCTCATCCAGAAGGACTACGGCATAAGGCTTTCTTCTCACTGCTTCGGTAAGCTGTCCTCCTTCCTCATATCCTACATAGCCCGGAGGCGCACCCACCAGTCTGGATACAGCGAATTTTTCCATATATTCGCTCATATCGATCCTGATCAGTGACTCATCAGATTCAAATAGTTCTCTTGCCATTACCTTAGCCAGCTCGGTTTTACCCACACCGGTGGTTCCAAGGAAAATAAAAGTACCGATCGGGCGGTTCGGATCCTTAAGACCCGCTCTGTTTCGCTGGATGGCTTTTACTACCTTCTTCACTGCATCTTCCTGGCCGATCACTTTTCCGTTCAGGTTTCCGTCCATTCCGGCAAGTTTGTCAAGCTCGTTTTTACCGACTTTGGTCACCGGTACGCCGCTCATCATGGAAACTACTTCCGCAACATTTTCTTCACTCACGGTTTCTTTTTTCTCCTTGACATCTTTGTCCCACTTATCCTGAGCGGAATTCAGCTCCATCTGCAGTCTTTCTTCCTCATCTTTCAGCTTTCTGGCTTCCAGGTAATCCTGTGCTTTTACCGCTTTCTGTTTCAGTTCCTTGATTTCCTCAATTTTCTTTTCAAAATCGATAATTTCCGTAGGAACCTTCATGTTTTTAATATAGACACGGGAACCGGCCTCATCCATAGCATCAATTGCTTTATCCGGTAAGAAACGGTCCGGAATATATCTTGAAGTCAGATTCACACAGGCGGCAATCGCTTCAGGAGTGTAGATGACATTATGGTGCTCTTCATACTTATCTTTGATCTGGTTCAGGATCTGAATCGTCTCATCAATGGAAGTCGGTTCTACCATTACTTTCTGGAACCTTCTTTCCAGGGCACCGTCCTTTTCAATATACTGGCGGTACTCATCCAGGGTAGTGGCCCCGATGCATTGGATTTCACCTCTTGCCAACGCCGGTTTGAACATATTGGAGGCATCCAGGCTTCCGGTGGAGCTTCCGGCTCCCACAATCGTATGGAGCTCATCGATAAATAAGATGACATCCCTGTTCTTTTCCAGTTCGGTCATGATGGCTTTCATCCTTTCTTCAAACTGGCCACGGTATTTGGTCCCGGCAACGAGGCTGGCAAGATCAAGAGTAATTACCCGTTTTCCAAAAAGGACACGGGAAACCTTTTTCTGCTGAATCCTCAGAGCCAGACCTTCTGCAATGGCTGATTTACCCACACCGGGTTCCCCGATAAGGAGCGGGTTATTCTTCTTCCTTCGGGACAGGATCTGGGAAACCCTTTCAATTTCTTTCTCCCGGCCGATAACCGGATCCAGTTTTCCGTCCCTTGCCAGGGAAGTAAGATCCCTGCCGAAATTATCAAGAGTAGGGGTTTTGCTTTTGGCACCTCCGAGATTGCCTGTAGGCTTTCTCATCTGTTCAAAATCTTCCCTTTCGTCGTCATCATCATAGGCACTCATCTGCGGCGCCTGTCCGGAGTTTTTAAGCATGGTCTGGTATTCTTTTGATACTCCTTCATAATCAACATCATAAGCACCCAGTATGCTGGAAGTAGGATCTTCATATTTATAAAGAATGCCTAAAAGCAGGTGGACGGTATTGATTTCGTTGCTTTTGTATTGTCTGCATTCAAGTTCAGCACGTTTTACGGCATGATCTGCCATTTTCGTGAACGAAATATTGGTCACTTCTTCAGAAACAGGATTAAGACTTGCTGTATTTAGAGTTTCAATTTTTCTTCTGATCTGTGTTAAATCCGCATTAAGGTTATGGAGGATTTCTTTTGCAGAGTTTTCCGTTTTTATAATACCTAAAAGTAGATGTTCTGTATTAAGAAATTCACTTTTCAGCCTCTTCGCTTCGCTTTTGCTTTGTTTGAACACCTGGCTCAAACCTTGTGAAAACTTATAATCCATATTGTATCTCATTAGAATAAAGGCAACATTGCCATTTATTCATTATCTAAATTACAAATATTTTACCAAAAACCAATAAATGACTTTATGGCAGAAAAAATTTTATTATCTTATTGGAAATGATTAAGTTTGTGATCCTGTAAATTTTTTTCATGAATACGGAAACGGCAACTTACATCGGGTATTCCGCCTCGCTTTTTATTGTACTTAGTTTTATCCTGAAAGACATAAGGAAAATCAGGATCGTCAACATGGTCGGCTGTATCTGCTTTGTCATCTACGGGATCTTCAGCGGGATGCTGTGGCCGGTAATCATACCGAACGGGCTCATCTGCCTGATTCAGATCTACCATCTTATAGCGGATAAGAGAAAAGCCTGATGCGGAAAAGAAAAATCATCACTTCTGCCTTCAGCAATTTATCCAATGACCAGCGTATTGAAAAGGTCTGCGGGACGCTTTACGAAAACGGATATGAAATTGAACTGATCGGGAATAACTGGGGCGGGGAAGGAGTGTTGTCAAGGCCTTATCCGTGTTCGAGAATACCGCTGGCTTCTTCCAGTTTAAAGACGGCTTATTTTGAATTCAACTGGAAATTATACCGCATCCTGAAAAAAAAGGCAGACCGTAATACTGTGCTGCATGCCAATGACCTGGATGCACTTCTGCCGAATTACCTGGTGTCAAAAGAGCTCAATATTCCTTTGGTTTTCGACAGTCATGAGATCTTTTCCGAAATGCCGGCCATTCAGGGCAAAATGTCACAAAAATTATGGAGGTATCTTGAAAAATCTGTCGTTCCTGACATACAATTCATGATCACGGCAAGCCAAAGCTATTCCGAATGGTTTAAAAAGAAATACGGAATACATCCGGCCATAGTACAGAATGCTCCCAGAAAACTGTATGGTATTACCGAAATCCCGGATAACCATCCCAACATCATCCTGTATCAGGGAGCCCTGAACCCCTTCCGCGGAATCGACAAGGCAATTATGGCAATGCATCACTTCAACAATGCTGTTTTTAAAATTGCAGGTGACGGGCCGATGAAAAAAGAGTATGAATCACTGGTTGTCAGGGAAAACCTTCAGGATAAAGTGGAATTCCTTGGAAAACTGTCTCCTGATGAATTAAGAAAAGTAACCCTGACTGCCGATTGCGGCATGAGCATCGAAGAAAACGGCGGGGAGAGCTATTATTATTCCTTACCGAATAAAGTGCTGGACTGTATCCAGGCACGGGTTCCGCTGATCCTTTCCGGGCTTCCGGAAATGCATCGTATCAGGAGCCGGTTCGATATCGGAGAAATCATCACAGACCACCACCCCGACAGCATTGCCGGAGCCATCAGGAAAGTACTTGCAAAGGGAAGGAAAAATTACCGGCCTGAAATGGAAAAGGCAGCCAGCCTTCTGTGCTGGGAAAATGAAGAACCTAAACTGCTGCAGGTTTTCGATGAGGCCACCCGCGCCTTCTGAGAAGCCCGTCTTGTCCGGATGATGCTCAAACGGTTTTTGGTATAAAAGCGGCCTGTTGCGGATGCATTCAGGTCCCTGGTCTCATATAATTGATTCCGATTGCAAATCATCTTTTATAAATTGGCTATCTTTGCAGAAAGAAAGTAGAAATGACCATTAAAGAAAAGCAGCAGGAAGTTATTGACGAATTTTCATTTCTTGAAGATTGGGAGCAGAAGTA
>JAKOOI010000359.1 GCA_022701475.1 Weeksellaceae bacterium | reverse complement strand
AACCCGAAAGCAGTCTTGTAGTAATGTGCCGCCTGCTTGGCATTCCCTACATAAAACTCAATATAATCGGTACCGTTGATCGGCAAAAAATTCTCTGCCTGAGCAATCTTTTCGGCAAATGTAAGTGTTGACATATTCTATTTTTACTTTTTATATTTATGCTTGCAAATTACGAATTTATCGCTAATACGAAAAATATATACAAACAAACGTTAGGTAAGTGGCTAAGATGCTTTATGACCCTGAAATTAATCTCTCGATTATGGAAGATCAAAGGAAGAACAGAGCAGTTCCGTTTTAACACATAAGACACATAAGATTTAGATCTGAAAAATGGCGCATATTTCAGATCACAGAAGAAGAAAATCAAAGATTTTCAATGGAGTTGTACTTCAGGTGGCTGAGCGGAGCAGAACCTATGCATCACTTGTGTTGCATTTAGCCTTAAAAATTTTACCACCAAAGTCACAAAAGTCCATTATCCTGCATAATAAAGTTTAATAAACGGATGCTGAATAAGCACTCAAAAGCTCCTAAAGATCTTTGATATTTATCTCATGTGCTTCTAAAATGTTTTCAAAGCAGGAAACTTATCTCATGTTTCTGATGTATTAAAAATTTCTGTGCGAATCAGTGCCATCTGTATGAGATCAGCTACCATTACATCTTAAACCGTTCGTAAGCCGCTTTCTCCAGCATTTCCCGGTCGTCCGGATGCGCGATGCTGATCAGCTCCTGGGCCCGCTGCTTCAGGTTTTTTCCATACAGGTATGCGGTTCCGTACTCGGTAACCACCCAGTGGATGTGGCCTCTGGTGGTAACCACACCGGCTCCCTGTTTCAGGAAAGGAACGATCCTGGAAACGCCTCTTTTCGTTCTGGAAGTAATAGCAATGATCGGCTTTCCGTCTTCGCTCAGGGCAGCTCCTCTCATGAAATCCATCTGCCCGCCGATCCCGCTGTACTGCATGGTTCCGATAGAGTCGGCACAGACCTGGCCGGTAAGATCGATTTCGATGGCTGAATTGATCGCTACCATCTTTTTGTTCCGCATGATGTTGATCGGGAAATTCACGTCGCTGACATCCTTAAAAGCAAAAACCGTATTGTCATCTACATAATCATACAGCCTTCTCGTGCCGAAGCAGAAACTGGTGATGGTTTTATTGTCATTGTAGCCTTTGTATTTGTTGTTGATCACGTCATTCTGGATCAGATCAATTACGCCGTCGCTCAGCATTTCCGTGTGGATTCCCAGGTCTTTATGGTTATGCAGGCATTTCAATACCGCGTCCGGAATGGTTCCGATTCCCATTTGCAGGGTAGATCTGTCGTCGATCAGTTCCGCTACGTTTTTTCCTACTTCCATTTCTTCAGGACCTACTTTGGATCCGTAATCTACGGTCGGAAGTTCTTCTTCATGCCACACCAGTTTATTGATCTTGCTGATATGGATCATCCCATCGCCATGGGTTCTCGGCATCAGCGGATTGACGATCGCCACAATGATTTTTGCGGTATCTACCGCGGCCCGGGCGACATCCACGGAAGTTCCCAAGGTGCAGAATCCGTGCTTATCGGGAGGTGAAACGGTGATCAGGGCCACATCCAGCGGCAGGATGTTCTTTCTGAACAGGATTGGGATTTCGCTAAGGAAGACCGGTACAAAGTCCCCTCTTTCGGAATTAACGGCATCCCGCACCGGCGAGGAAACAAATAACGAGTTGACAAAAAACTTTCCGGCATATTCCGGTTTGGCAATTTCCACATTTCCCTGCTGGGTAATGGTAACCATTTCTACGTTATCGAGGCGGTGGGCCTGTCTTGCCAGTTCGTCAATCAAGTAATTCGGGGTACAGGCGCTCCCGTGAAAAAAAACACGGTTTCCGCTTTTGATGGTATAGATGGCTTCTTCTGCACTGATGTATTGATCCATAATTAAATTGGGTTTGGATTACAGATGTTGTTCTTTTCTTAAAGGTAGTCCATATTGTTTGGATAAGAAATAAGCAGGGAGAGATTTTTGTCATGTTTAATTGAATATTTTTAAATAAAAAAGACTGAATGCATTGCTTTCAGTCTTCTGTAATTTTATGAATTTTACTTTTCTTCATTCAGGGCATTTTCAATTTGAGTATAAATTTGAATAAGTTTCTCATAGTTTGAATTTTGTTTGTGAAACAGAAAAGAAGTGTAAAGCTTTTGAATTTCATTTCTAATATTAAATTTCATAATACTATCAATCTTAACAATCCAATCTTTATAATCTGAGTTCTGGTACCATCTGTCAAAAAATTTATGTCTTATTGCGGCCTTTTCGTCTTCGTCAGAACAAACATAAATCAATGCATTCTCCGTCTTCTGAAAAAATCTTTCAATAATATGTTCAATAGTTTTAGAAACTTTTGTATCAAGTGGTTCTAATTCATCAGTCGCTTTTTCTATAATTAACTGATATATGTTTGGAATTTCCTCACCTGAAATGGCAGAGAATGTTTCATCAACCACAAATGCAACTCTATAAAGAATATCGTTTTTTGTAGCGAAATTATAAGTATTTGTGATAGAATCGAAAGCGTAATTATAATGGCCTTGCAAACTTAATTCCCTTTTTAGTTAGTGTTTGAATTGAAGTTTTTCCTTTGATATATGAGCACACTGCTTCTTTATCAGATACCATTTTTGATATTGATTTGATAACCGTTTCCTTTTTAATTTCTTTATTCATACTTTATCAAATTTACAAAAATATTTTTAAATAGCTGTATGTTAAAATATTATAGTTATGGTTAGATAAAATAAATGTGAATTATTATCAAACCTCATAGGTTTTTAAAAACCTATGAGGTTTAGAAGTACTTATATTATTCCTGCAAACGGTCTTTCAAAGTAGGATCTTCCTCTTCCAGCCACGATGTTTTGTAAGAAGGATCTTCCACTTTTAAAGCTTCTTCCGTAATTTTCAGCGGACGGAACGGATCGACCATCACGGCATATTCCTCCGTAAATTTCTTTCCGATGCTGCGTTCCATTGCTCCGGGGTGCGGGCCATGAACGATTCCTCCCGGGTGCAGGGTAAAATCCATCAGGTCGATATGGTTACGGCTCATGAAATCCCCTTCGGTGTAGAACAGCACTTCATCAGAATCGATGTTGGAATGGTTGTAAGGAGCCGGGATCGCCTGCGGATGGTAATCGTACATCCTTGCACAGAAAGAGCATACCACAAAGTTATGGGCCTCAAAAGTCTGGTGAACCGGCGGCGGTTGGTGAATCCTTCCCGTAATCGGTTCGAAATTCTTAATGTTGAATTTATAAGGATAAAAATACCCGTCCCAGCCTACAACATCAAACGGATGGGTAACATAAATGAAATCCGTGATCTGGTTTTCCTTTTTTACCTTAATTACAAATTCCCCCTTTTCATCTTTCGGGGCTTTGTAAGTTGGCGCGACAATATCCCTTTCGCAGAACGGCGAATGTTCCAGCAGCTGACCGAACTCATTCCGGTACCGTTTCGGCGTATAAATCGGCGAGTGGCTTTCCACGATAAAGAA
>JAKOOI010000354.1 GCA_022701475.1 Weeksellaceae bacterium | reverse complement strand
CCGTTTCTCGTGTTTTCTTTAACCGTTAAAATAAACTGCAGTGCCTCATAATTGTTTTTGGGCGAATTTCGCCGGACAAAGCGGTTGATGGTTTCGTTGCTGCGGATTTTCAGGATATCTTCAACGTGGCCTTCATTGATTCCTTTCAGCTGCAGTCTTTGGGTTTCCAGTTTCATATTCCAAATATAATAAACCCAAATCATAGATATTTTCAAATTTTCAAATTCATTCATTTTCAGATTAAATTCACATTTTCTCACTAAATTTGCAGTGTGTATATAAATAAAGAAGATTTAAACGAATTAGAGTTCCCGCAATTGCTCGCGGAGATCGCTCCTTTTGCCTATTCTCCGAAGACCAGAGAACAGATTCTTCAGCTACGGCCGATGGAAATCGGTGAAGCGGAAATTTCCCTGAAAAAAACATCCGAATACCTTTCCAGCTTTGAAAGCGCCAACGCGGTTCCTTTCAACGAATATGAAGATATAGAAAACGAACTGAAACTGATGCTGATTGAAAATTACCGTCTGGAAAACAGCGCTTTCATCAAAATCAAAACCCTGACGGAACAGATCGGGAAACTGCAGAAGTTTTTCCCTGCCATGCCGGACACCTTCCCTACCCTGATGCAGGATGCAGCCATGCTGGAATTCAGAAAAGAAATCATTGATAAAGTAGATAAAGTCTTCAACAGGTTCGGCGAAGTGAAAAGTGAAGCTTCCCCGGTCCTGAAAGGGCTGCGAGCAGAAATCCAGCATGCCAAAAAGGCGATTACGGAAAATTTCAACCGTGCCCTGTTCAATTACGGGCAGAGCGAGTTCCTGGACGATATCCGTGAAACCATTATTGATGACCAGCGCGTGCTGGCGGTAAAGTCGGGTTTCAAGAAAAGAGTGCCGGGAAGGGTGCTCGGGCTTTCAAAGACCGGATCCATCACCTACATCCAGCCGGACAGCGTAGTGAAGCATCATTTCAAGCTTAAAGAAAATGAAGAGCAGGAAAAAAAGGAAATTGACAAGATCCTGAGGCAGCTGACTGCGGAATTATCCGAATTCCAGCCGCAGCTCTGGAGATACCAGCAGTACATCTTTGACCTTGACCTGACCCGCGCCAAAGCCAAATTTGCCAACCTCATCAACGGGGTGCTGCCAAAAATCAACCGCCATAAGACCCTGAAATTGCGCGAGGCCTTCCATCCTCTGCTTTTCTTACGCAACAAGGCGGAGAACAAAACGATTTTCCCGCAGACGCTGAGCCTCACCGACCATAACCGTATCATCTGTATATCCGGGCCGAATGCAGGAGGAAAATCCATTACACTGAAAACCGTAGGACTGCTTCAGCTGATGATACAGACCGGGATCCTGGTGCCGGTTCATCCGAAATCGGAAATGTTTTTCTTTGATAAAATCATGACGGATATCGGGGACAACCAGTCTATCGAAAACCACCTTTCCACTTATTCGTCCAGGCTGAAAAAAATGGGCGGCATCATCCGTGAAGCGGAGGCCAATACCCTTTTGCTGATCGACGAATTCGGAACAGGATCCGATCCTGAACTGGGCGGCGCCCTCGCAGAAAGCTTCCTGGAATTTTTCTACGAGAAAAAGAGTTTTGCCATCATCACCACCCACTATACCAACATCAAGCTGGTGGTGGAAGAACTTCCGAACGCCCAGAATGCCGCCATGCTCTTCAACGAGGAAACACTGGAGCCGATGTACAAGCTGGAAATCGGCCAGGCCGGAAGCTCGTTTACCTTTGAGGTGGCCGAGAAAAACAAAATCCCGAGGTTCATCATTCATTCCGCCAAGAAAAAGGTGGAACATGACATCGTCAACCTTGATAAGACCATTGTGAAGCTCCAGCAGGAAAAATATGAAGTTGAAAAACTGAAAACCGATCTTGCCGAGCGGAAAGAGTCTGTAGAAGACAAAAGGGACAATTTGCAGAAACTGAACGAGCAGCTTCAGCAGAAACTTTTCAACTTCCAGAAACTGTATGAAGAGGAACACCGGAAACTCCAGTTCGGAAACAAGATCGAATCTTTTATCGACGGCTATATCAAAGGCAGATCCAGGAAGGATGTTGTGAAAGACTTTGTGAAGATCCTGGAACAGGAAAAGTTCAGGAAGATCGGGGCGGATAAAGATGAATCCAAACGCCTGCAGGTGGTGAAAAGAAAGATCACCCAGCAGCTGAAAAAAGAAGAAGTCATTGAGAAGATTTCAGAGACCAACGAGAAGCTGGAGGAAAAACGGAAGACCGACCGTGCGCTCTGGCTGAAAGAAGGCCAGCGTGTCCGCATTACCGGAAGCACCAGTGTCGGCACCATTGAAAAAGTTTCCAAAAATAAAGTGATTGTCAATTACGGAACGTTCAAGACCACCATCAATGCAGATGAGCTGGAAAGGATCTGATCCGGTCAT
The DNA here is from genome assembly GCA_022701475.1 of Weeksellaceae bacterium. GTDB lineage: Bacteria > Bacteroidota > Bacteroidia > Flavobacteriales > Weeksellaceae > Chryseobacterium. The sequence continues at coordinate 2,343 of JAKOOI010000354.1, read as the reverse complement.
CCGGTCATTTGAGAACCTGGAAACGGATCTTTTATCATATCCTTGATTGAGCAGTAGGTAAAGTCTGTCTTAACTGATCTTATTGATATCATACCAATCCGACTTATTATACCAATACAGGAGAGCGCCCGGATTCAGGCGCTCTTTGTTTTATTTACTGCCGGATAAATTTCAGGCGGGTCATGTTCTCCTTATTCCTGACCTGCAGGAAATAAGTGCCCGGAACCAGCTCCCGGACATCAATGTTCCGCTCCTGAATCCTGCCCTGCTTCATTTTCTGCCCTGCCGCATTATAAATTTCATAGGTATCGCCGGCAATTCCGGAAAGCATCAGCATCCCTGCCGTAGGATTCGGATAAACACTGCCGGCCTTTACCGCACTGTTTTCCGAAACCGAAAGCTGAGCCGGTGTAATAAAAGAGACACCGTAGTCCTCCACTTCACCATAGGTAAAGGTTCCGCAGACCGGGCTGGCAGAAGTTTCACTGACGATCACCCGCATGGCAACCTGGCAGTTCGGGTCGGTCTGGAAAGCCAGCGCAGGAACACTGAAGACTGCAGAAACTACGGAAGCGGCCGAAGAGCCTGAGGAAATCATCATCTCGTTCGACTCGAAAATACCATTGGCATTGAAATCGATCCAGGCCCTTACCGATACAGCCGAAGGCGTGCCGCTCCAGGTCCTGGTCACTGTAACCGCATTGCCGGTACTGCCGATAAGAAGCTGGATTTTCCGGCTGGGATCCGGGCGGTAATCGGTATACTGGGACGCGCCGGAATTGCTGGCCATTGCTGCCGGCCCTCCGGAAGGCGTTACCGTAACATTGGAAAGATGCATGGCATTCATATCGGAAGAAGCCGCAGCGCAATAGTTGAGATACGTGGTAAACAGCAAAGGTGCCGACCAGGTCCCGGTAGTGGTATTACAGATTTTGGCAGTCTGTACTTCATAGTTGACACAGGGCGTAAGATTGGTAAGCGTCAATGCGTTCTGGCCTGACGGCACATTCGCCGTTAGCCAGGCTGCAGTGCTGACAGGCCTGAATCTGACGATGTAATTCTGGGTATTGGGATCCGCAGCCCAGCTGACCACAGCTGTCGTAAGGGTAATGCCGCTTATCTGTACATTGGCCGGAGCAAGCGTATCGCAGAAAAAATAAGACCCCGGTTTTTCAGGCACGACGGTATTTGCCTGAACACAACAGCTTCCTGAAAGAAACAGGAAAAGATAAAGTAGATTTTTCTTCATGAATAAACGTTTTCGAATGATTATACATTAATATAGTAAAAAAATCTTACAAAACTGATCTTTAAAAAGTAGGGATGTGAATTTCATTTTCCTGCCCTTGCCTGTTTATTTAAAAATTACGGTACATTTGGGCATGGCTAAAAATTTCAGGATTTTCAGGATCTTTTATCTTAAACTACTGATTCCGGCGGTTGCTTTTTCGCTGCTGATGTGTTTTTCACTGGGTTTCACCGCGAACAATTTCGGGCTGTGCTTCCTTCTGTTTCTTCCGGCCATGCATTTTCTCATCTATGAAATCCGCTTTAAGAATGAATATTATTTCTATGCCCACTTCGGATGGTCCAGGAAGTTCCTGTGGATGGTAACGGCTTTATTAAGCATCTCTGTTAACCTCATCACCAAATTTTTATGAGCAGGCTGCATGCAGACAGTATTACCAAATCTTTCAATGGGCATAAAATCCTCGGGGATGTCTGCCTGATCTGCGAAACCGGAAGTGTTACCGGGCTGCTGGGCAGGAATGGGACCGGAAAATCTACCCTGCTGAAAATCATTTCCGGTACGGTGAAAGGTGACTCGCAGTTTATCCGGGTAGATGATAAAGTAATGACCAGCCAGCCGGACCGCAGGGGAAATCTGTCTTATCTGCCCCAGCACAGCTTCCTTCCCCGGGAAATTAAAGTTAAACACCTGATTTCCCTGTTCTGCCTACCTGAAAGTGCGGTACGGCTCTCAGGACGATCCCTGATCCAGCCGTTCCTTCACGAAACGGTCCGGAACCTTTCCGGCGGCGAAAAAGGGCTGGTCGAAGTCCTGCTCATCCTTTATTCCGATTCGAAATTCATATTGCTGGATGAGCCTTTCAGCGGGCTTTCCCCTAAAACCACAGAGTTGATCAAAGGCCTCATCAGGGAACAGGCCCGGCAGAAGGGCATCATCATTTCCGATCACCGTTTCCGTGACGTATTGGATGTTTCAGATGAAACTTATCTTCTTTCCGGCACTTACCTGAAAAAAATTGAAGATTTTAAGGAATTGCAACAGTATAATTATCTGCCGGAAAATATTTAATTTATATATTTGAACGTCAAAAA
>JAKOOI010000347.1 GCA_022701475.1 Weeksellaceae bacterium | reverse complement strand
TTGTTGGGATAATGTGTAAGGCGTATCCTCAATCTTTTCAAAAATAGTATTTCGGACCGTACCGGAAATTTGATCGATCTGAATATTTTTGTCTGCAGTATAAGGATCAAATGCCAGGCTGTAGGTTAGTAAACTGGTATCTGATACCAAATAGTCAATATTAGCCCTGGTTCTGTTAAAAAACAAATTCTCTTTTGTTTTTATATTTTCAGAAGTGCTGTAGTTTGCATTTTGATCAAAGAATGAATTGCTGTTTACCATACTTTTATTTTGACTGACATTATTAAAAATGCTGTATATATTGAGTTTTGTTTTTTTCGACAAATAAGAAGTGATGTTTAACGCACCAAAATTATTATGCTTTTTCGTCATTCTGTCATCACTCAGAAGCATTGCGGGAATCTGAAAATCTGAACCGCTGTTACGCCTGCTCACAAAATCATTTTTAGATGCAATGATCATTTTAAAGTACTGGTCAAATGTAATGACTTCATCATTGATAGAATTCGAATTTCCTATAAAACTGATATTGGCAGCTTTGGAGAATTTAAACAAATTTGCTCCTGATTTATAACGTCCTTCATACGCAGAAACCAAAGTAGTATTACCTGTTATTTTCCCCTTGAATTCCTTCTTTATTCCAATGTTCAGGGCAGTTTTATCAGAGGGTTCCAACTCTTTGACTTTTGAATAATCTGAGTAATGATTGATAACGCTGATATCATCAATCATATCTGCTCCTAAATTCTCCGTTGCCAACTGATGATTATCACCGAAAAATTCCTTTCCGTCTACCAAAAGATTATCTACTTTCTTTCCGTTTACCCGGATCTGGCCGTCTGCCCCGACATCAAACCCGGGAATCTTGTTAATGACATCCCTGAGATTGCGCTCAGCACCGGTTGAAAAATATTTTGTTCTGTACGTTACTGTATCTCCGTCCTGCTTTATGGCAGCCGATTGACCAATAATCTTAACTTCTTCTATCTGATTGATTTTTTCTGAAAGTATTTCTTCCAGTACAATCGGTTTCTGATGGTCACCAGCTGTAATTTCTTTCTTATGCTTTTCATAACCCATTTTATTGAATTCTGCACTATACGGTGTGCCTTCACTGATTTGAAAACTAAAATTTCCGCCTTCGTCCGAATTTCCGTAAGCAAGGGTGTTCCCGCTCTTATCCAATATCTGAATGATTACATTCTCTACCGGAGCATGATTGCTATTGAGTGTCTTCCCGGTAATTTTAAACTGAGAAAATACAAAAACAGGGAAAAATAAGAATAAAAGGAAATTAATTTTCTTCATTTGTGTTATAAGAATAATTTACGTGATAAAAATAATCTTCATGATGCATGGGAAATTATTTCGAGAACTGATTTATTCAATAGTAACCTTGAAGTTATTAGGATGCTCTCTTTTAAAATCGCTCACGCGATCATCAGCCAATTTTTTAAATTCTTCTTTGCTTATCTGCTTTCCTTTTAGAGGTGGAACTAGGTTTCCTGCTATATTTTCTCTTATTTCAATTGCTGTATAATAACAATTTTTGCTTTTTACTTCGACAATAAGCCCGGGAAGTCCCCAATATATACCAGGTCCTGCCATTGTGGGAATGTCTGAAGAGTACCATGCTTCCACGAAATCATCTCCGATTTCTGCCTGGGCTTTTTTGCATACGAAAGCACCAATTGATTTTGTTTCATTACTGAGTTTCCAGTCTATGCTTTTTAAACTTTCGGAAATTAAAAATTCTTTATCTAATATCATTCTCGAAGATATTGTTTTCCGTGTTTTATAATTTTCATACGTTTCAACAGCGGTTCCAAAAGATAGCACCGTCTGTTTCATCTGTATATTTCCGGTATTCATATCTTCCGATGCTGCCGCTTTTCTCTGAATCTTTTTATACAGAGCTTCATGATTACTGAATGAAAGTTCATAATAAGAAGGAAGAGGTTTTGCATTTTTACTGACTATTTCCCGATAAGGTTCAGGCACATCTTTAAATGTGTACCGAGAAATTATTGGAGTCTCCTTATAAGTGACAATATGTATCAGATTGGTTTTATGGGTATTTTGAGCAGGAGCAAAGAATATCCAAAAGAGAGAAAAAGCAGATAATAGAAATTGCATATAATAAACTGTTATTATTCATTAACCACTCGAAAAGCAGATTTATCTTTCGTTAATTCATTTAAACGATCTGAAACCAACTTTAGAAATTCTTGCTTGCTGACTTTTTTACCTTTTATTGGAACATCAATTTTACCGTGCATACCCTCTTTGATCTGAGTAGCAATATATCTGCGTGTCCTATCTTTTACCTCAACAATCAACCCCGGCAATCCCCAATAAATACCAGGTCCTGATGGAGTAGGAATATTTGGAGCATACCATGCTTCCACTAAGTCACCACCTATTTTTGCCTGAGCTTTTTTACATTCAAAGCTTCCTATTTTTTTTGTTTCATTGATCAGCTCCCAATCTATTTTTCTTACATCCTCTAAAACCAAAAATTCTTTTCCTAAAATTGTTCTGGAAGATACCGAGGTCTTTGTCTTTTGATTTTTATACAATTCAATCGTAGTACTTACTGAAACTTTGGTAACTTTCATTTGTATGTTTCCATTATTCATTTCGTCCTGTTGCTGCATTTCCATTTTTTTATCAGCCTTTTTATATAATGATTCTGAATCATTGAAAACAAGATCATAATGGTCCGGAACTTCTTTATGATCTTTAGCCATTTGCTGTAATGCCTCCGGGAACTTTTTCAGCTCATCAGCAGGAGGAGAGGATAACTCTTCATAAGAAACTATACTTATAAAATTTTCTTTTTGATTACCTTGAGAAAAGCCAAACAAACAAAAGAAGAGAAATCCCAGTGAGAACAACTTTTTCATTTTATATCTTAATAATTTATTTTGTTTAAAACATAAAGTAGCATTAGTTTTCTAATGCTACTATTTCACCAGATAGCTACATGACTAAGGCACCCAAATATAAAAGTCATAATAATACATATTGAGGTTGCCATCTTTATCATACGCAACCACAAAACCTTCAACGTGCATAATACTACCTATTAATTCTGATTTCTTAATAATAAATTTTTCAGTATCAGTCTTACTAACTGAATCGATGATTGTTATCATTGGAGTGATTTTCTCCTGCTTGAATTCTTTGGCAAATCCCAAAGTTGTTCCTGCAACCAGTAAAGCTGCGAATAAAATTTTCCTCATAAAAATGAAATTTTTAATTTTAATATAATTTTCTTACACTAAAAAAAACATTTGTGCACGTGTGTTTTTCTTCAGCTAAACTACATATAAGCCATACAGCAGAGAAATACTTTTGGTGAAAAAATTTTTACTTTCAATGAAAAAATATATACTTTTGAAAAAAATTAATATAAATGAACGAAATGGAAAAAATTATTGAAAAAATTGCCCAGCACAGGAATAAAAAAGGCTATACTTATGAAAATATGGCGAATGAACTTGATATCACCCCTGCTGCGTACCGCAAGATAGAAACCGGAGAAACCAAATTAAGCGTAGAACGACTGATGAAAATATCTGAAATTTTAGAAGAAGAACTTTCCAGCTTTCTGGATTTACAGAACAAAAATACCATTCATAGCCTTTCCAATGAAGGTAATGGTAACGGATATGTCGAAAATATCAACAATGATTACAGAGACATTATGAATGATATGAAAGAAGTATATGATAAACTTCTGCAAAGCAAAGACGACCAGATTGCAATGCTTAAGGAACAGATCGCTTTCTTAAGGGAAACGAAATAATGAGTGTGTACTAAAAGTCAGACATCACCCATTGAGAATTAAATATCCAAGTACATTGCCTGTACCGGATACGAATACCATCAGCAAAATAAAAGAGACTGCCCAAACTCTGGACAGCCTCTTTATTTTTATAACAATTTAATCTTATCATCCGAAAGATCGATGATCTTATCTTTATACAATCCGCCGATGGCCTTTTTGAAATTCTTTTTGCTCATCTGCAGCTCATCCCTGATTTCTTCCGGCGTCGACTGGTCCGAGAGGTACAGCAGCCCGTAATTTTCTTCCAGCTTATCCAGGATTTTCTTTTTGAACTCATCTATATTTTCAAATCCTTCTGGCTGCAGGGAAACGTCTATCTTTCCGTCTTCACGGATGGTTTTGATGTATCCGGTCTCTTCTGAAAGCGGATACAGCTTTTTGAAGACATCGGAAGCATAGATCAGCCCGATGTATTTTTTATTGACCACCACATTCCAGCCCAGCTCGCTTTCGTTCATCATGATGAGGTTCACTTTATCCCCTTTCTTGAACGGCAGGTCCTCATACTGCGGGTTCCTTTTGAACTTGGTGGTTCCGGTAATCAGTTCCAGTTCGTCATCGATATACAGATGAACCAGGTATCTTTTCCCTTCAATGATTTTTGTCTTCTGCTGCTTATAGGGAATAAAAAGGTCCTTGATGATTCCCCAGTCCATAAAAGCACCGCTCGGCAGG
>JAKOOI010000312.1 GCA_022701475.1 Weeksellaceae bacterium | reverse complement strand
GATTTCATTGTTTTTCAGGCAAAAATTTTTATTATCAATGTACAAAAAACGGCATTCATTATACACATCTGCAGGGCGGCGAAGAATAATTCGCAGGGATATAGGGCTTTTTCTCTTTCTGGCCGCGTTATTTCTAATGTTAACAGCCTTTGTCATGTCAGAAAGGTCCGACTACTGGGATATGCATGTTTCAGCCTGGCTGCAGAACAGGCAGGGGGAAATGATGGATGCGGTCATGAGAGGATTCAGCTGGCTGGGAAGTGTGCCGGTTGCCTTTTGCATGATCTGTATTGTTTCGTTATCTTTTCTCGTCTGCGGAAAGAAGCGGGAAGCGTTACTGATCTTTTCTACCGTGCTTACCGGAGGCATAAGCTGGGCTCTTAAAATGCTGATCAACCGTTCCAGGCCCAGTACGGATTTCGTCCGTGTGATTGAAGAAACCCATTACCAGAGCTTTCCCAGCGGCCATGTGCTGTTCTATACCGTTTTCTTCGGGCTGATTTCCCTGATTGTATATCATAGCCGTAAACTCAGCAGGGTGATAAAAGCGGCCTGCATTTCCTTTTTTGCCCTGATTCTGATCTTCGGAGCCGTTTCGAGGATTTATCTCGGCGCTCACTGGTTTACCGATATCCTTGGCGGACTGATCCTGGGGATCGGGTTTCTGCTGCTGGCAAGGCTTGCTTACCTGAAAAATACATGACTGATACAGTGACCTTTTGAGTGAAATCAGCAGATGATCCTGGAAAATTTTTAAAGGGTTGCAATCCGTTTGTACTTCAAAATTCATATATAAGAGAATTAGTGAGGGTTTGTAAACTGGCGGTATTATTGGGATCTGGATTTATGCGGTATTCGGAATCCTGATATATTTTAAAAATTACTTCAATGATTTGTGAAAAATGACTGACCAGGATGGTCAACTTATCGGGAATATATTTTGTATTGGGAAAAAAGGTTTTTTTGCACTTATTTTTACTGGATCGTATTTTCCGCATGTATTCCGGAACGGAAAATTCTGCCAGATTATAAGAGATGATCCTTTGTAAAAATTTAATAATCACTAATTTATGAATTAAGCTTATCCGGATATAGGATAAATCATTACAATTAAAGGCTTTATCTTTTGCTGAATTTTTTTCAAGTGTGAAAAGTCCCAACAAGTGCAATTTTTTTTGAGCGTAAAATTAGGATTTGTGAATTTTATTTACCTATTTTTGGAAAATATTTTACAAAATAATTATAATGAAAAAACATTTATTACTGGCTGTCCTGATGTCGGCTCCTATTTTTTACGCCCAAGTAGGGATCAATACTACAACCCCCAGAGCAACGCTCGATATTTCACCCGGAAATACAAACGGCACTACCGCAGAAGGAGTGATCGCACCAAGGCTTACAGGGAATCAGCTGTCGGCAGCTGATGCAAAATACACTGCTTCGCACGCCGGCGTTATCGTTTATGCTACTTCGGCTCCCTCGCCGCTTACCACCAAAACGGCCAATGTAACAGCACCGGGTTACTATTATTTCGACGGCAGTATCTGGCATGGGATGGGGGCTCAGAGCACTACTACGACCCTCAGCATCAGTTCGGTAATTGACCCGAATATCCTGGGGTATGTTCCCAGCAACACTGCTACCGCTGCAAACAATGCACCGCCAACCCTTACCGTAAATGGAGTTACAGCAACCCGCACGGGAACCGTAACCTACAATGGCCACAGTTACGCCGCTTATGCAGCATCCGCTACAGGAATCACTTGGTATAATGCCTATAATGCTGCCAAAGGTATGGGCGGCTATCTGGCTACTTTTACTACCGATGCGGAATGGCAGCAGGTAGAAACCAGCCTTCTCAGCAATGCTGCTTTCGACAGCCAGCAGGCATGGATTGGATTTGCCAAGTTTTCGTGGTTTGCAGGCGTAGCCCTGACTCCCGACCCTGAAGAAAAATGGATTACCGGAGAACAGCCGTTGCATGATTACAGTGCCGGCGGTACCAGTGCCGTTAGAAAATCCAACTGGTTCAATACGGGAGAACCCAATAATTCCGGCGGTACGGAAGGGTTTGTGATTACCCTGCCTAAAAACAGCGGAACCAAGACCTATGGCAATTATACTTCAACCCATACCTGGAACGATGTCGTGGCAAATACAGGAAGTACCACCGGATTTATCGTAGAATTTCAACAGTAAACAGGGATAAAATGAAAAAGTGTTTATTATTACTGTCCTTGATAGGAAGCAGCATGTCTCTGAATGCACAAATGGGTATAGGTACTAAAACGGTGGTTTCCACCCTTGAAATCGATGCCCTTAAGACTGACGGATCTACTTCGGAAGGGATCGGAATGCCCCGGCTGACCGGTGATCAGATTAAGAATGCCGGTCCCTTGTATACCACAGCGCAGACCGGTGCCATCGTATACGCCACCTCTATTCCCACCATCTCGGATACCAAAACGGCCAATATCACATCGGCAGGCTGTTATTATTTTGACGGCAACATCTGGAGGAGTCTGGGGAAAGTATCCAATACTACGGTAATCAGCTACTCGACGTCTGTAGACTCCAACATCCTGGGCTATGTTCCCGGTAAAACGGCAACGGCTGCTTCAGCCCCTGCTGCCGTTTCAGTTGGAATCAATACCTATACGAGAGAGGGTATTGCCAGCTACACGGTAAACGGGCATACGTATGCTGCTTATTCCGGCACTGCGGCCATCAGCTGGTTCGATGCCTATGCGGCGGCAAAAAATATGGGCGGATACCTTGCCACCTATACAAGTGACGGCGAATGGGAGTATGTGGAGCAAAATTTACTGTCCAACCATGTGGCTTTCGATACCCAGAGGACCTGGATGGGATTTGTTAAATTTTCCTGGGAGGCCGGTGCTGCCCTCACTCCGGACCCTGAAGAAAAATGGATCACCGGAGAGCAGCCCGTACATGACTACAGTGCCGGAGGCCTGTCAGCAGTACGTAAAATAAACTGGTTTTATACCAATGAGCCCAACAATACCAATTCGGGAGAAGGATTTGTCCACGCCTACGGTAAAAATGACAATGTTACCGTAGTAAAAAACGGGTATACTTCTACCCATCCATGGAATGACCTGCCTGCCAATAACGGCGGTGTAACCGGATTCATCGTTGAATTCCAGCAGTAAAGAACAAGGAGCATCATTAAAGAACAACCTCTGATCCGGCCGGGTCAGAGGTTGTTTTATAATCAAATCAGTTCATGAACAGGCTGTCTATCCTTTTTCTCAGCCTGGGCTCGGTTACAACATTGTGAAACTCCCTGATCAGGTCGGTTGAAGCCGGCTTTTTAGGATACCGGTTATGCAGGAGAAACTGTTTTAATGCCCTATTCACGTTTTTCTCCCCGATAAGTTCACTCAGTTTCACCATGGCCAGTGCCCCTTTGGAATAGGCGATATAATGATGCTCTGATATTGCTTTATAAAGCGGCTGATTTCCCGACAGGCTTTTTTCCTCTTCATAGATCTGGCGGTGGATATTCAGTTTTTCCAGCATTTTCTGCTTTCCGTATATTCTTTTATACAGCATCATTTCGGTATACATGGCGAGGGTTTCAGTAAGCATGGCATCTCCCTCCCTGTCATCAGGATCGATGCTGCTGTTGCCCCACCAGAGATGGGAAAGTTCATGGCCTGCCAGCTCATTGATCACGTCCTGTTGTGATCCTGCTTTGATATTCGTATGGAAAAGCTTATTTTCAGGCATAAAAACGGCAGAAGGATACGATGTTGCTGCAAATCCTTGTGTAAATGAAGAGATCTCTGCAAAGCTGATGCTTTTAAAAGGGTACATCCCAAAATTTTCCGTACAGTAATCCAGGGTGAGACAGGCACTTCTTATGAGGTTCATGACATTTTCAGGATGATCCGGATGGTAGAAAACCTTTATTTTGATACCCTTATGCGTCACATTTTTTACTGCGTAATTTGCCGATGACAGCGCAAACCGGAACGGGATTCCTGCAGCTTTGTACCGGAAGCGGTTTCGGCCGTTTTCCTGCGACTGTGAAGCAAGGTCTCCGGTACCCACAGCGGTCTGGCTGCTATCGGTAAATATGATCATGTCAAGATTGATGAAATTGTTTTCATAGCAGGGAGGAGCATTAACCGGCCTGATGCCTGATGCTTTTCCAAGCCTGTTCTGAATACGTGCGGCCGGATCTTCGGTTTCCCTGCTTTTCTGATATCCCAGTAAGGGGTAATACCTGCTGATCCGCATGAAAGAACCGTTTTCAAGAATGGCATTAAAAGAATCGTGTCCGTTGACAGGGGACCAGCGGTATGAAATTGAAAAACCGAGATAAGCCTTTTCACCCGGCAACAGCGCCTTTTTCAGGAAAACTTCCTGTACCTGCTGACGGATCTTTGTCTTTTCCGAAGAAGTACGGAATTCGGCCGAATTCAGGATCAGGTCAGGATGAAAGTTCACCAGGATATTTGTAATGGGTGATGAGGTATGGTTTATCAAGTTGTAAGTCCCTTCAATAGCATAGGCATAACGGGAAGGATAAAGCCGGACCTTCGTCTTCACGTCTGTGATGACAGGCTGCGGAAGAGTCTCATATTTCCTGAAAGCCTTTTCATACATAACCTGTTTCCTGACCGTTTTTTTTCGGTCTTCGGGAAGATAGCCTTTCATAAAAAAACTTCCCGAAAGAATCCCTGCCGATAGCAGAACAATGACTGCAATGGTTGATGCCCGGTTTGTTTTTCTGTTTCGGGGCAGGCTGCAGATAAGCCGGAGAGCAGCTACCGCGCATATTCCGGAGAAGAGCCTTCCGGCAAAGGCGGCAGCATAAGATCCGTAGCCAAAAAAGTCGCTGTAGGACCCGATGTAGCCGGAAAAGATCCGGAGGAGAGGATAAGGAAACAGGATCTTTGAAACCGGGTCGCTCAGGACCACGATGGCCGAGACGGAAACACCAAGGGCGGCATACCTGTTTTTTACTGTCTCATTAATCAGCAGAACAAACGCGGCGAAAAGAATCAGCGGAAAAGTTTGGAAAAGGAAGATGCCGGAATAGGCATTCCAATCCACATGGAAATACAGGAAAATACACTGGAAAATGATTCCCTCGCTTATCAAGATAACCGTGAGGAGAATAAGCAGGATACCCATAGCCAGCAGATGCCCGCTGTTTTTCACTCCGGAATACACCGTGCTTTTTTCGATGGATTGGAAACCGGATAAACGGCTCCGCCAGCACAGGTCGTGTGTAAAATACGCTGTGATGATCATTCCCGGGAAATGAACATTTCCGGAAATAGCCTCAGCGATGAGTCCGGAACCGGCATACTGCTGCGGAATGCGTATTCCCTGGTCTATGGCAGCATAGATTTCCATTCCTGCAAAGAACAAAAGAAGCAGAAGTGCAGCGAAAAGGCCGGTGTTTTTACAGAGATACATCAGGTCGGTTTTCATAAAGGAAACAACGGCATGACAGGCGGCCCGGTGACCGGAAATAGATTCAGGAAGGAAATCCTGATCTTGCAGTATGCAAAGTGGTTCTGCTGAATTTTCAATCTTCTTTTTTCTGCTTTTCCCAGGTGATTGCAGCGAGAACCGGAATAACCGGAAAGCGAGCAGAAGAAAGACAAGGGCTGTACTGATGAAGACACTTCTGTTCAGCAGCAGATAGCCGGAAAACGGAACCGTAAAGGTATTTTTCTGTTCCGGAGAAAGCTGCCGGGCTTCCAGAAAGTAAGCTGAAAGTCCGAACGGATCGGAAAGTGCAGAAATCTGCTGTATTTCCAGAGACTGGGGCAGGCTGCCGTTCATGAACGGGGAATTGGAAAACAAAAGGACTATCATGTAAAGAATATACAGGAACAGTCCGCCGGCAACCACCATCATCTTTTTTCTGACTGCTACAGCAATCAGAAACAGGAAACTGCAGACCAGAAAGCAATTCACGGTGCCGAAGATAAGCAGGGGATAGAAGTAAGACCAGCTGTTGAAGCCGGGCTGCATTTCACTCCCTGTTCTCATGTGCTGGCCAGCAGTAAATCCTGCCATCAACAGGAGAAAACCTCCGAAAGTTGAGAGAAAGAGGATGGCAAATCTTCCTGTCAGATAGGTTTTCTCTGAAAGCGGAAAGGAAAACAGCAGAATGCTGAAGCCGGAATCCTGGTCTTTGAAAAGGAACTGGTAAGAAAATATAACGGCCATAAAGATAACTGACAGGCTGAGAAGACCTGTCATAAAACCGATGGTATATGGAGAATTGAAATAAATTCCTTCGCCTGCCGTAAGGCTGAACCGGTGTCCGCAAAAGATGCCGGCAATCACCAGCAACAGCGATATAATGTACATCGGCCAGCGCTTTATGCCCTGACCGGCTTCAAATAAAAATAAAGGATTCATGAGGATGATTTCGTTAATGTGTGAAAATAGACATGTTCCAAAGTCGGGCGTACCGGAATAAACCCGTCCGGACGTTGGTCAGAAAAAACCGTAATCTGCAGTCTCCGTTCAATAAACTGCCTGCTGATGATATGATATTGCTGGTCGTAGTCAGCCAGCCTTTCCTTATCTATGGGCATGGACCAGAGCTTATTTTCCAGTCCGGCAATCAGCGGATCAGGCTGCCCTTTGAGAAGCAGCTGACCGCTCTTCATCACTGCCATTTCAGAGCAGAGGTTACGTACGTCTTCTACCAGATGTGTGGAAAGCAGGATGATGACTTCCCGGCTGATATCGCTCAGTACGGAATTGAAGCGGTTACGCTCTTCAGGATCCAGTCCGGCGGTGGGTTCATCTGCGATGATAAGCTGCGGGTTTCCCAGCAGGGCCTGGGCTACTCCGAAGCGCTGCTTCATCCCTCCGGAAAATGTATGGGCCTCGCGGTGTCTTTCGTCATAAAGGTTTACTTTATGGAGCAGGCTTTCAATCTGCAGGTTGCGTGCTCTCTTGCTGCCGATACCTTTCAGAATGGCGATATGACGGAGCAGATCAATGGCTGAAACTTTCGGATAGACCCCGAAATCCTGCGGAAGGAAACCGAGGTGCTGTCTGACTGCACCGGAGTTTATAGAAATATCGGTTCCGTTAAAAATAATCCTTCCCTTACCGGGCTTCTGGAGTCCGGCAATGGTTTTCATCAGGGTAGACTTTCCGGCACCATTGGGTCCGAGAAGTCCGAATATTCCATTCCTGATTTCAAGGGAGATATCGGTAATAGCCTGGTGGCTATTAGGATACGTAACGTGCAGGTGGTCGATTATCAAAGTATTCATAAATTAAGGTTTAGGTCACAGCGGTTCCGGCAACGGTATTCCGTAGCTTTCGGAGGTAATTATCATCAAGTAATTTTCCCCCGGATTCAGAGTTTTGAAAAATTCTGTTGGAAAAGGCAGGCATCAGAAATCCTGTGCTTTATTCTTTCTGATAAAAGCAGCTGATGGTCAGGGTTGTTTAGACCGCGAAGATTGATGCACAGTCTTCAAGAGGCCGGCATTTGTTTTTGTGAAAGATTGCGGGTTATTCTTCCTTTTTATATTCAAGGATATCGCCAGGCTGGCATTCGAGGATTCTGCAGATGTCTTCCAGGGTATCAAAACGTACGCCTTTTGCTTTTCCTGTCTTCAGGATGGAAAGATTGACAGGACTGATTCCCAGTTTTTCGGCAAGTTCCTTACTCTGCATCTTGCGCCTGGCCAGCATGACATCCAGGTTAATAATGATCGGCATTCTATATAAATAAATCTTGTTCGTTCTGTAAATGTAACCCTTGTCTGAAGATATTGGCAAGAAAAAGACAGAAAATCCCCAGCATGAAATGGATCAGTACCATTCCCCATATCACTTTTTCTACCTCGGTAAAACATCCGGCCAGAAAGACCAGCGGAAGCGGAAAGAAAATATTGTAGATATAAAACCGCCTGAGATGACTGATGTTGTGTTCCGTAAAAAGCTTTTCCCGGAAGAATACCCTAAAGACCTTTGCTGCAAGCATAAAGAAAATACCATAAGCAAGTAAAACGGCCAAAAATGAAAAAATGATGTAAGGAATGTTATTTTCGATAGTCAGGAAAGAGGCTTCCGTAAAAGGGTAGTTGATATGAAGATTATGATGATCCGTACGGAGGCCGGTTGCAAAACCCGTCAGCAGGCAGATGCCCGAATACAGGAATACGGCAAAGTAGCCTCCGCATAAAATAAGACAGAGATAATAAAGAATCCTGGAAATGAATTGGGTCTGTTTCATAATAGATAAATTAATTATATGCAAATATATAATTAATTATCGTAAAACATTAATTTATTATTTTTTTATTTTAATAATAATGATTTTTGAAAATTGTGCCGAGCATAATTATTTTACCAGTTTCATAATCGTGTCCACATCTGAATTTTTATGTTCTGTATACAGATGGGAATGAAAGTCATTCAGTTTTACCAGTGTTTTCAGGAGTACATCCTTCTCATGCGGCTCCAGTTTTCCGGAGAGAATGATGGAAGTGAGATTTACCTTTTCCACAGACTGGTGAAACCTTTCCTTGCCTTTTCGGGTAAGGGTCAGTCTCTTGCTTCTCTTATCCTCTTCGTCATTCCGTTCTTCAATGAGTCCTGCTTCCAGGAGGCGTTTGATGATCTGGGAGCCGGTCTGCTTTTCGTGGCCGTTTCTTTCGATCAGCTGGATCTTGGTGAGATTGGGTTCGTCTTTCAGGCGGTAGAGGTAGGTAAATTCTTCATTCGCCAGTTCGGGAAATTCACCCAGCCCTTTCCGGATCATCTGTTTGGAATATCTTCCCAGTAACAGGATCTGCTTGCAGATTTCGTTTTCCGTGAAGGAGACCTGGTGGCCTTCATTGATAAAGAGCTTGGTAGGGCTTTCTTCGCGGTATTTTTTATCGTTCATCCAGAGGCGGAAATCTTCCACTCCGGCATGCGGTTTGTACGCTTCGGAGTTTTCAAATTCCTTTACCTGAAGCAGGAGATCGATAAAAAAATCAGTATTCATAAGGCAATTTTTGTGTAAAGATATAGGTTTGAACATTGGATTCAAAATTACAGTTTCACGCTGCCCATTCCGCCATCGATCCCGAAGACCTGTCCGGTAATCCAGGACGCTTTGTCAGAGAGGAGAAAATCGGTAAGTTCCGCGATTTCAACAGGGTCGCCGATCCTGTGCAACGGGTGCCTTCTGGCTGAAGCTTCGCGTTTTTCAGGCGTAGACAGCAGATGGGCGGCAAGCGGCGTATCGGTAAGGGAAGGCGCAATGGCATTGACGCGTATATTCTGGGCGGAAAATTCAGCGGCGAGACTTTTGGTAAGCCCTTCCACCGCACTTTTACTGGCCGCTACCGAAGCATGGAAAGGCATTCCCCATTTGGCCGCTACAGAGCTGTAAAGCACAACAGATGAGGTAGACGGCTTCTTGAGATAAGGAAGCAATTTCTGAATAGATTTTACGGCACCTGTGACATTGATCTCGAAATCATTCCTGAAATCTTCTTCAGTCAGACGGTTAAACGGCTTAAGGTTGATGCTTCCGGGCACGTAGACCAGTCCGTCAACCGCATCAGGAAAGTTGATGTCATCCAGGTTTCCGGTAAGGATATCCATTTCATGAAAGATGACATTGGGAAGCTGCAGTTCCGGGGTGGCTGTCCTGGAAACAGCCGTGACGTGATGGTTCTCGGCAAGCCTTTTGGCAGTAGCAAGCCCGATGCCTGACCCGCAGCCGATGATAACGATGTTTTTCATAGGTTCTTTTTTAATTATTGTTGATTGTTTATCGGGTAAGGAAGATCATAAATCTGGAAATCTGATCATGGATTAATTCGAAAATAGACCGGACCGATTCATAACGTATGCTTTACCGCTTTACAAAGGATTCAGATTTGTATTTCTTTTTGTGATCGATCCTAAACCTGCGCAATTGCGGTGACTTCACAAACCTCATCTGCCGCTGACTGCTTTGGCCACCGGCACAAATGTGATTGCTGTAGCCATCTTTAACATGTATTGCGACAGAAAATAGTTAATCATTAGCTACAGCATTCCACACAGGCCTGAAAATGCTTCGATCCGATGACCTGATCTTTCAGAAAACCGGATGGTCACAATAAATGTTTACCGCTTTGAAATTTTATTGTTGCTGATGGCTTTCTGCCGGCTGCACCGGAAGCGTATGATTTCTTCGTTTCTCTTTTTCAGGTGCTTCCGGCTGATGCCGGAGTTGACCCTCTTTCTCCAGAGCCTGAAGCTGGAAGGCTTAAGCTCGTTTCTCATGATTTCAATGACGGCGGCCTCGCCGGTTCCGAACTGGAATGCAATGGCTTCGAAAGGTGTGCGGTCTTCCCATGCCATTTCGATAATGCGGTCCGTCTGTTCCGGGGTAAATGTATTTTTCATTACGGATTGTTTTTGATGATCTGATCTGCTGTCAGCAGGTGGTGTTCCCGTTTTTCAGGGGACATCTTGTCCAGGGTGCGGAGCATCATGCCCAGTCTCGGGTTCTTCTTGAAGAAATCACGGTTTTCAT
>JAKOOI010000306.1 GCA_022701475.1 Weeksellaceae bacterium | reverse complement strand
AATAGCAGGGCTTCAATACAAAGTTGAGCAAGACCAGAAGTTGTTTGTACACCGTTTGAAAGGAGACAAAGGAGGAAAAGTATCTTTTGATAAAATTCTTCTTACCGTAAACGGTTCAATCACTGTAGGCGCCCCAGCTGTAAGCGGAATCACTGTAGAAGCAGAGATCCTGGACCACGTAAAAGCTGATAAAGTAATCGTTTTCAAAAAGAAAAGAAGAAAAGGGTATCAGGTGAAAAACGGTCACAGACAATCTTTAACTCAGATCCGTATCACTGGAATCACAGGATTTGACGGAGGACAAAAAGCAGAGAAACCTGCTAAGAAAACCACTAAGAAAGCAGACGAATCTGCTGAAGGTGCAGAATAATTGTTAAACCAAAAAACCTTAGAATAAAATGGCACATAAGAAAGGAGTTGGTAGTTCCAAAAACGGTAGAGAATCACATTCCAAGAGATTAGGAGTAAAGATTTTCGGAGGTCAGGAAGCGATTGCCGGAAATATTATTGTTAGACAGAGAGGTAC
This sequence comes from Weeksellaceae bacterium, assembly GCA_022701475.1. Classification (GTDB taxonomy): domain Bacteria; phylum Bacteroidota; class Bacteroidia; order Flavobacteriales; family Weeksellaceae; genus Chryseobacterium. The sequence goes on along the minus strand of JAKOOI010000306.1, from coordinate 7,883 downwards.
ACAACACCACCCGGGTGCAAACGTGGGTATCGGTAAAGACCACACTTTGTTTGCTCTGATTGACGGTAAAGTAGTTTTCAGAAAGAAAGCAAACAACAGGTCTTTTGTATCTGTAGAAGCAAACGCTTAATCAATTTACGCGTTTTATAAAAACCAAAACCTCAGCATTTGCTGGGGTTTTTTTTATGCTGTTTCTCAAATGAATTTAATTCCTTATAAAATTTTCAATTTAAAGGGAAATATTTATATATTTGGTAAATGCCAAATCCGTAACAGGTTATGCAATCCGGACCGGATCGGGCAATCATCAAATTAAAAAAAATCATTATGAAAAACCTGAAAAAAATCAGCAGGCAGCAGCTGAAAGAAGTGGCGGGAGGAATCAATCCTTCGGCAGGCTGTCTTCCGTGCGATGTGTATTGTGCAATCCCTGAAGGGCAGCGGCCAACATGTAATATTGTGTACATTGTTGCCCACTGCAACGGATGCAAAGACTATCCTTTGGAATCCTGACCAACAAAAAACTCCTTCAGTGCGAAGGAGTTTTTTTATTCTAAAAGTTTACCTGAAATCCGGCTTTGATTCCGAATTTGGAGATATCCGGCCGGTCCAGGTAATTCCCTCTCCAGTTAAAGTCCACCCTGAAAATCCTCAGATTCCCGAAACCGATGTTTTCCAGGCCTACTCCGTATTCATAATAGATATGTTCACTTGGGGCAGAATACCTGAATCCGGCCACATTGATGGCCTTTGATTCGTCGCTCAATGTTCCGTAAGCACTTCTGATAAAAGCAACCTCCCTTAGTTTCAGTTTTTTGATGAGCGGAATGAAAGAAAGGATCTTTCCGTTAAAGTGATGCTCCAGATGAAGCGTTGTATAAGTATCCGCTACAAATTCATAATAATTAAGCTGTGCAAACGTGTTTGCCGCCAGGCTGTACGACTGGTTACCCGGAATTACGTTCTGTAAAGCCAAAGGGACCGTATCGAAGTTTTTCCCCGCTTCAAAATTCATCATCAGCTTGCCCCAGCTGCCGATAAGAATCGGCTTATAAAACATAAACTGGAGCTTATTATAGGTAAAATCTGATCCGAACAGGCCTTCGATGCCGCGGGTGTATTTGAGAATAATGGTTGGAGCCAGTGTTCCATGTTCGGTCCGGTCAAGCCCGGTTTGCGAGAACTTCGCGCCCGGTCTTGCAATAAGGCTCAGGGCAAGATGGGAATCGTTGGTCGTTTTCCGCAGATTACCGTCTTTGTAATACATCAGGTTGAATCCATCCGGATTAGCCGATTTAATGCTCTGCATCGTCCCGTCCAGCCTCAGCTGGATATTTTTCCATGGTTCAATGGAGGTAAAGACATTGGTCTGGTTCACAGAGCTCAAAGAAGCGTTTTCACCCCTTGCAAAAAGAGTGGAGGAGGCAAACGTCCTTGCCATGATCCCGTCATCGTTGGTCAGCTGTACGCCGAGCTGCAGGATATCCCTTCTGGTACCTGCCCCAACGGTAAATCGGTTTACCCGGTTGAACATGAACCTTCCTTCCGCACCGTATTTCACCTGATGGTCTTTAAAACCGTAAGCCGTATAAAACTGCAGCCTCCAGGGATCGTTCCGCGTAAAATAGGTCCTTGCGCCGATCCGTATCCGGTCTCCTTCCACTTCATTTTTACCGTAAACAGAAAAAATGGAGCCGAGGTCGATGCTTTTGGCTACATTGTAATAGCCGGAGCCTAAAGTTTCATACAGTTTCACCAAACGGTTGAATTTAGGGGTCTGCTGAAGCTTGTCCAGCATATCGTACACGCCCTGTTCGCTTTTCGACAGGGAGTCAGGCCGGGCCTGTACCCAGTAGGCGTCATCTTTTTCAACAAACTGATCGCTGTATTCTTCTTCGGTCCTTTTAAAGAGTTTATCTTCAAGAGGCTTGTTGAAACCGTAATCGGAATAATCTACAGACCTTTTTGCCACGATGCTTTTGGCGCTTTTCTTCTTTGAAAATGGAGTCATCTCGATTTCCGTAATCACCTTTCTCGGCAGGAATGTGTTTTCATCCGGATTATCATATTCCAGTTCCGTGGAAATACCGTTGATGAAGTTCACATTTATTTTCTGGGTTGATTTCAAAGTAGCACCCAGTACGGCATAGCTGTCGGTATCAATGTAGAGATATCCCTGAAAGGCAAGGACCTCCGTTCTTTTCGGCAGGTACCGTATTTTAAAAGCGTTTTCACCGCGGATCGAAATGGTATCGATGAGATTATAATCGTATGTGCTGAATCCGGTTTCTCCTACCGGGCTTGGAAATCCGATGTCGAAATAATTCAGGGTATTATCATAAATATTGATGTCGCGGTACAGGTTTTTAGCGGTCAGGGTAATGATCTGGTTATCCTGGAAGCCTGAGGTTTTCTGAGCTACCAGAAGCCTCTTGTTCCTTTTGGACGGCCTGTTTTCCCCATAGTTTTCATAGACGGCTTCATTGAGGAAAAGAGGGAGCCCGATTTTTCCGCTCGCGGTGGAATCGGCATAATCGAAAATAAAATCAAGCTTATTGAAGATTTTTCTTTTCATGAAAGCGCTGTCCAGGTTATTGGCATCAAACTGGATCTTTTCATATTCTTTAAAGGTGTAGGTATCGAATTTATCGAGACCGTTGTTCCTTTTGCGTTCCCATACCTTCTGCATGATGGCATAAGCAGGGTTTTCCTTCTTGTTCTTATACTTCGGCTTTTCGTTATGGATCACCACTTCTTCAATGGAACTTACTTTTTCCTGTGCAAGCTTAACGAAAATATTGGAAGCATTCTGAGGGCTGATCTCTATGCTCTGCAATGCATAGTTTTTCCTGAGGAATTTCAATTTATAGATGATGGTATCCGACTGTACCAGGAAATTTCCTGAAGTGGTGGTGAGTGCCGGCCTGTCACTTTCATTAATGAATATATCGACTCCGGTGACATCTTTATTGGTTTTTGCATCAACAACCCTTCCGGAAGCTGTATTCTGGCAATAGATACAGTCAAAGAAAAAGAGCAGAAAAAAAAGAGCGTAGTATTTCGGATGGTTAATTGACATTTGTTGTTCCTTCAAGCTATTAGCATAAACAAAAAGTATGCAGTTTTATTGTTACGGTTTAAAATATTCAGCCTGAAAGAAGGCTTTCCTATAAAACGGCAAAGGTAATGAAATAAGATCATCATCAGCGATCTTACAGCGCCTTTCCGTAAAATAAATAGGTTGGGGTCTTTCTGCAAAAGAAGGCGTGTATTTTGCATCAGTGATCCCGGGAGCAGCAGAGGCTGCCCGATTAAATGACATTAAATAATAAACCCGATACATTATGAAAATAGAAATCAAAACCCCGCTTGAAAAAATTATCCTGGAATTCGAAGACATAGAAGATTTCAAAAAGATCCACTCGGAAATTACGGAAGCCATTACCGATGATGCCAATGTAAAAGGCATGTATTATGAAAAAAACGGTTCCGGAACGATGCTTCCGGCGTTGCTTTTGAAGAACAGTATTATTACCATTTATACGGAACCGGATTCGTCGTCTTCCTCTCCGTTTCTTTTATAGTATCATTTTACATAAAACATTAATGATAAAATACCCCTGAAAAGCCGGATGCTTTTCAGGGGTATTTTATTTATGTTGATCAGAAGCATTTTATTTAAGTACCTGAAATAATTTGATACTATATTTTTGGAATTTAAAATTATGATTTTAGGCCAGTAGCGAGAAGCTAATTGCTATCAGCTACTTATATTGATTAAAAAAGGGTACCCGGCGTCTTTTCAGGTTCCAGGTTTATGTATTCCAGGTCCGGCGAATATTGGGGGAACTGAAACTTCTCGATCGGCTCCTCCTCCAGGAAGGCACGGCCTGATTTCGCATCGAGGGTAATGATCATCCGGTTGTGGATTTCCGCCTGTACCGGATTGGGAAGAGTAGTTACCAGTCCGAAGCCTAAACTTCCGTCTGAATAGATATCGAAATATCCGGCAATATAAAACTGGGCTTTATCTTTCCAGAACATTTCATGCTTTACCTTTACCGGTGTTTTCTTTCCCGGAACGGAAACCGTTTTGTGTTCGAAGTAGGAAGATGCTGGAATCAGGCACCGGTTCTTTTCGATTTTACGGTAAAACGTATGGGTATTTTCAGACTGCAGGTTTTTTCCTTTGGTAGGAGCATCAGGGTGTTCTTTAACGCCCCAGAAAGTGTTCATCAGGACAATACCGTTATGATTGACGATTGCGGGAATTTCAGGTTCCGTTTGCTTTGTGAATGCATTGATGCTGCCTTTCAGTACAAAGTCTTCCTTTTCATATCCTTCTGCCCCGAGATCCTCTACGGCTTTTTTTAAACTGACTTTCTTATTGTTGAAGTTATAGCACATGCGGAATTTATTAACAATGGTACAAAATATATGCAAACCTGAACCCGATGCCTGATTAAGGACATAAAAAAAGACCTACATTGCTGTAAGTCTTTTTGCTCCTCCTGCTGGGCTCGAACCAGCGACCCTCTGATTAACAGTCAGATGCTCTAACCAACTGAGCTAAGGAGGAATTTTCCTTCATTAGAGTGGTGCAAATATAAAACGATTATCAATACCAAGCAAGCTTTTATTCCATAAATAATTAAATTTTTCCCGTATTGATGCAGGTTGTGGCTCTATTTTATTATTTATCAGGGAATTAAATTAATCAGCAAATACAAATTCAGGGCATAAAAAAAGACTTACATTGCTGTAAGCCTTCTGTGCTCCTCCTGCTGGGCTCGAACCAGCGACCCTCTGATTAACAGTCAGATGCTCTAACCAACTGAGCTAAGGAGGAATGTCCTTTTGTTTTAAGTGGTGCAAATATAGGACGAATATCTGTACCGCGCAACTCTTTTTTTTAAATTTTTAAAAAAATATTATAATTTCCCGGTGAATACCTTGAAAATATCGCTTCCGAAGATCAGGATCATAAGTCCCAGCAGGAACACCACACCAATCATCTGGGCATTTTCAAGTACCTTCTGTGGAACCGGCTTTCCTACAATCATTTCATATAATGTGAAAATAACGTGGCCGCCGTCCAGGCCCGGAATCGGGATCAGGTTCAGGAAGGCCAGCCATACCGAGAACATTGCCGTAAAGCTCCAGAAGGCAGTCCAGTTAATGGAAATGCCGCCGTCTGCACTTTTTTCAACCGGCATATTTTTAATGATGGCAATCGGCCCGCCCACATTTTTGTAGCCCTGTATTTTTGAGTTGAACATGATCTTAAACTGCTTTACCTGCATGGTAAGCGCTTCAATGGTTCTTACAAAACCTCTCGGAACAGCCTCACCGAAAGAATATTTTTTGTCGGTAATCACATTGTTCACACCAGCCTGATCTACGGCGACGCCCAGTTTCCCGTTTTTATCTACTGCCGCAGAAAGGGTTTCCTGTTTTCCGTTTCTCACTACTTCGATCGCTACGGTTTTTCCTTTGTTTTCCGTAAGCACCGTTCCGACTTCATCAAAAAACGGCGTCGGTTTACCGTTTACTGCAACTACGCGGTCGCCTTTCAGCAGTCCCGAAGCCTTTGCAGATGGAGTGACAAGGGAATCTACCGTCATCGGGAATCTCGGCGCAATATACATTTTGGCCTCCCTCTGTTTCAATACTTCTGCTACACCTTCTTTATTGATCGGGAACGTGATTTCCTTTCCGTTTCTTAATACCGTAGCATTGTCGCCCAGTAAGATATTGATGGAAGCGTTATCCAGCCGTTCAGCAGGTTTTCCGTCGATGCTTATGATCTTGTCGCCGTTTTCAAAGCCCATTTTCCTTCCGGCTTCCGTAACCCCGATGCCGTTGCTGAATTTATTCAGGTCGGCATATACTTCCCCGTTGAACAAAGAAAGACAGGTATAGATGAACCAGGCCAGGAAAAAATTTACCGTAACCCCTCCCAGCATGATGATCAGCCTCTGCCAGGCCGGTTTTGCCCGGAACTCCCAAGGCTGTGCCGGCTGCTTCAATTGCTCCGTATCCATGCTCTCATCCACCATTCCGGCGATTTTTACATAACCCCCGAAAGGAAGCCAGCCGATTCCGTATTCGGTTTCACCTACTTTTTTCTTTACCAGCGAAAACCAGGGATCGAAGAACAGATAGAATTTTTCAACTTTGGTCTTGAACCATTTGGCGGGTAAGAAATGCCCGAGCTCGTGAAGGATGACCAGGATAGAAATGCTCAATATAAATTGAAACAGTTTGATTGCTATTTCCATTAATGATTTTTAGGTTTAATTTGCAAAGGTAACAATTATCAAAAGGATGCCAAATAAAAAGCTTCCCGTTTCAGGAAGCTTTGTCATATAAATACAAGGTTTTCTACAGATTAATGGCCACGCCCAGGCTGCCATTGTTTCCGACTTCTGCAAAAACCCCGATCCTCTCCGTAAAAAAGTACCGTGCACCGATGTGGGCCCCGATCCCGAAATCACGGCCTACGACTCCCAGGTCCACACCCGGATAAATGTCCAGCTTTTCAGGAAGTTCCAGTGCATCTTTCAGGTGGAAATTCAGCCGTCCGAAAACAAATGCCCTGTTATCGTCATCGTTGTTCCGGTAATTGTCAAAATAAACATTCAGTCCGGCACCTACGGAGATCAGCCTGTTCAGGCCATAGTCGTAGGTTCCGGCAATGCCTGTTCCGTAGCCCCAGACACTGAAGCCTGCATTGATCTTCTGGTCCCCTTTTCCTGTCCAGGCCTGTGCCTGCGCTGCCGTTCCGGCCATCATCAGCAAAGCTGTAAACATCAGTTTCTTCATAAATTATATTTTTCAGATAAAAAACGTAACAAATATCCGCATCAAAAATAAAACCGCATCAGAAATAAAACCGTATTTTTATTAAACTTTAATACCTTCTATGAAAATTACGGGACTGAATCTGGATATGGTCTGGAAAAACAAAGAAAAAAACTTTGAAATCATTGAGTTCGAACTGCAGGATCAGGAGGCAGACCTTTTCCTGTTGCCGGAAATGTTCTCCACAGGCTTCTGTATGGATGCTGCTGAAGTTTCCGACCGCCATCAGGAGTCCCTGGAATTCCTGAAAAAAATGGCCCGTGAAAAGAACGCTGCATTCTGCGGCAGTGCCCCGGTAGAGGAACAAGGGAATTTCTATAACCGGATGTATTTTGTACAGCCGGATGGCAGGGTTGATTTTTATGATAAAAGGCACCTGTTTTCATTTTCAGGTGAAGACGAAGTGTATACCCGTGGACGGGAACGTTCCATTGTAGCATATAAAGGATTCAGGATTCTGTTGCAGGTATGCTATGATCTCCGGTTTCCCGTTTTTTCCAGAAACAATGATGATTACGATGTGATTCTGTATGTGGCCAATTGGCCTGAAAAAAGAGTCGGGGCCTGGGAACACCTGCTGAAGGCCCGGGCTATTGAGAACCTTTCCTATGTCTTCGGGCTGAACAGGACCGGCACGGATGGGAATGACCTGCTGTACCGGGAAAGTTCCCATTGCTTTTCCCCCGACGGGACTGAAATTGCCCGGAAAACCGGGGATCTTGTCAGTGCTGAGCTAAACCTTTCGGAACTGAAAGATTTCAGGAACCATTTCAGCTTCCTTAATGATCGTGATGCATTTTCCATTCAGATGTAAGGAAATACGGATGCGGTATTGGGATATGTGATCTGAAGCGGAATGAATTCAGAGCCGTTGCGTCAAGCCGGTGGCTCCTTTTTGGGTTATCTGATACTGCAAAAGAAGCAGGCAGGGCCTGCTTCTGTAAAATATCTTTGAATCCATATGGCCTACCGGTGCTGCTGAAGAAGCTGGGTGAGGGTATTCACATCATGAACGCCGC
>JAKOOI010000298.1 GCA_022701475.1 Weeksellaceae bacterium | reverse complement strand
ACCTACTGGTACCATATTAACTGGAATGAACCTAATAAAGAAAAAACACCGGTAAAATATACCGGATGGATTCTCGTAAAGAATATCAACTAAGATAATTGAATCATATAAAAACCACGGTGCAGTGCACCGTGGTTTTTTCATACTGTATGAAATGTCAGACTATATATGCGCATATTTTCAAAATTTGACCTCTGTTATGTGAATTTTAATTTTATTTCCATAATACCTTCAAAATCATTTTCCTGAATCATTATTTTCATATAATTATTAAGTGAAAAAGAGTTTTTATTATTAAATTTGTAATAAATACCATCCCTGAATGAAGAAAATTCTCTCTTTGCTCCTTATCTTTTATTTCTTCACCTCTGCATTTGCACAGCTGGACAGGTAACATTGGTTTGCCCCAATGATAGACCGTACGGGAAATCCCAATCCTTACCAGAAGCTTTACCTTTCTACCAACCGTACCACTTCTTTCCCGGTGAGTATTTACAACAATAATGTGCTTATTGCAACGGTAAATATCAGCAAAGGAAACCCCCAAAAAGTGGATATTCTCCGGGACTATATCATTACGACACAGCAATCCGATCTTTTTACCCCGACTACAAAAGGACTGTATGTAAAGGCTGAATTCCCGTTTTATGCCAATCTGAGATTCTCGGTATACAATCATGCCGAAATTATTACTTCAAAAGGGATTCCCTCAACCGGCAAACTTTTCTATGCTGCCAGTGCCCCCATCACAGTGAACAGTAATATTCTTAATTTTATGGCGAGCGTCCTGGCTACTGAGGATAACACCACGGTAACCGTTTCCGGGTACAAGCCTTCCGTACAGTTCTCCAACGGCACTACAGGAACCACCACACCGGCAATGACATTTACCCTGAACAAAGGACAATCCTATATCATCGATGGCAGCGGAACCAATACCGCCAATTCCGATGGATTTATCGGAGCCAAAATTGTAGCCAGTAAACCCGTTAACGTTACCAATGGAAATTTTAACGGCCAGTATGCAGGGAACCACCCCAACAGCTCGGATATCCTGATGGACCAGGCTGTCCCGGCAGACCGGCTGGGGAATGAATTTGCCCTGGTGAAGGGGAACGGAAGCATTACCTCCAATATGGAAGGCGCCCTTGTCATTGCTACCGAGAATAATACGGAAGTGCGTGTAAACGGTGAGGCGGCTCCTATTGCCACCCTGAACACCGGCGAATACTTTATGATTCCCGGTACCCGATATCAGCTTCAGGGAAACGGACATTACAATTTATACATCAGAACTACAAAGAATGCCTATATCTACCAGGTGCTGGCCGGAAATTCAAATGCAGCCGGAAATGAAGTAGCCACCGGCGGATTTAATTTTATTCCGGCACTGAACTGTTACCTTCCCAAGCAGATCAATGAACTGGGTTTCATTGACGAAAACTTTGTCTATTCCATGGGCAATCCGAACGGGATTCTTAATATTCCGACCAAACTGAACCTGATTACGGAAAGAGGAGCTGCGGTTACCGTAAACGGAGCAGTGCCACCTGCTGCTACGGGACCTTTTGATATGACGGGCACAACCAACTGGGTGACTTACGGGATACCCAATACCACCGGAACCATTACCATTGTCTCTTCCAACGCTATCATGGCAGGAATCAATGCCGGAAGCGATGCGGTAGGCTACGGCGGATTCTTTGCAGGTTTTCCTACACAGCCTGTAATTTTAAAATCAGGAGGCGACTGTATCCCTGGAATTGTGCTTACCGTTGATCCTATTATCTATGATACCTATCAATGGTACGTCAACGGGACACTGATTCCGGGTGCTACCGGTTCGTCTGTTACTCCTTCACAGCCGGGATATTATACCTGTTCGGTCACCATGGGAAGCTGCGCCCCTTTGGTAACAGCGCAGTTTAAGGTGCTGAACTGTATGAAGTTCAGCAGCCAGTCTTATGACGTATGCAATACAAAAACGGTCACTCCGGCATTTTCCTCTTCCAGCCAGGTTCCCGTGCCTTCAACCGTGGCTGTCCTTACACCGCCTGCGTCAGGAATGGTTTCCGTAAACCCGGCAACAGGCGTTATTACCTATACGGTTAATAATCCCGGAACTGCAGGAACAGATACTTTCACCTACACTTTTTGTGGGAACAATCCTGATTTCCCGGATTGCGAAACCATAACAGTTACGGTGAATATTCAGTCTCTCACCGTAAACAATGCCGTACTCAGCAGCTGTGATACCGGTTCCGGACAAGGGATATTCAACCTGACCGCAGCAAACGTCACTTCTGCGAATCCGGTCACCATCACCTATTATCCTTCCCTGCAGACTGCACAGAATGAGGCGGCGGGAACCATGATTACTGCACCGGCTACTTATTCCGCAACCAATGGAACCATTGTCTATGCAGTGGTAAAAAATACACTGGGATGTAAAAGCATCGCCCAGATTACCCTGAATGTATATCCTTTTGCCAATGTGGCAAATAACTACACCGTATCGCTGTGCGATGATAATTTTGACGGCATTATTAATGTAATCCTGTCTTCCATTACCCCGCTCGTGCTGAGTAATACCGCCTATTTTACCAGTGTAAAATATTATAGCAATATCAATGACGCCAACAGCGGCAGTGCCAATACCCTTCCGAATAACTGGTCTTATACGGTAACAACCACCATCTATATCAGGGTAGAATCTCCGGACGGATGCCCGCCGGTAATCAAGCCCGTTGTGTTTACTTTCGGCTCCCAGGTTCCGCTTATCAGGACTGCTTATCCGGTTACCATGTGCGATAATGATCTGGACGGAATCAAATCGACGGACCTGATGTCATTTATCAGCCAGTATACCACTGATCCGCTGGTAACGGCTACTTTCTATTCCACTCTTGCCAATGCACAGAATGCAGCGGGACAGATTGCCAATCCGGCCGACCTCTCGGGGACACAGACGGTGTACATCCGTTTTGAAAAACCAGGAGCCTGTCCCAGTATTGCATCCCTTACCGTTACGCTTAAAATACCCAAGCATTCCACAGTCCTGACCGATCAGATCATCTGTCCGAATACGGGAACTGTATTAAATGCCGGCCCCGGATTCGACAGCTACCTCTGGAGTACAGGAGACACGACCCCATCCATTACCAATGTAACGGCAGGAACTTATTGGGTAGACCTGACCTTCGATGGCTGTACTTACAGGCAGACGGTAACGGTAACGACATCCGTACTGCCGGTCATCACCCTGATTGAAATCACCGACAATACGGTAACCATAGGCGTAAGCGGGGGAAATCCGCCCTATGAATATTCACTTGACGGCATAAACTGGCAGAGCTCCAATGTATTTACCAATGTACCGAAGGGCAACCACACCGTTCATGTGCGCGATTCCAAAAGATGCGGCGAAGTCACGAGGACCTTTACTATCATCAATCTCATCAATACCATTACTCCGAATCTGGACGGATACAATGACATCATCGACTACTCTTCCCTGATGGATAATAAGAACATCGAATTCAGGATTTTTGACCGTTACGGTGCCGAGATTTTCAGAGGGAACCCAAGCAACCGGTTTATCTGGGACGGCCTGGTAGGCGGCAGGCATACCAATACCGCAACGTACTGGTATTTCATCAGCTGGACGGAATTCGGCGGAAGCACTACCGTGAAATATTCAAGCTGGCTGCTGGTAAAAAATTATTAGGCTGCCCTTATAACATTCATTAACAATTTTAAACTAAAGTTTAATATAATTTTAACCTGCGTGCATTTATAAAACAGCTTTGAGTTGATGCAATTCTGCGTAATTTTGTTGTCATTATATGAAGAAGCTATTTACCCTGTTGCTGCTGGTTTTTCTTGCAAAAATCAATGCCCAATTCTATTCCGGAGAAGTTTTTTTACGAGACAACTCCATCCTTTACCTGAACCAGGTATATGTTACCAACCTGACGACCCAGAAGACGGTTCTCAGTGATTACAACGGTGACTTCAAGCTGCCGGCCAGTGCAGGAGATATGGTGCGTTTTACTTCTATCGTTACTGAAAGAAAAGATATTAAGCTAACCCCCCAGATGATGGAGCAGAAGAATCTGATGGAGCTTAAAATTGCTTATTATGATATCCAGGAAGTAGTCATCAACAGATTCAAGCCTACCGGAAACCTCCGGTATGATGTAAATGCACTCCGGAAAGAAGATAAGGGACTGGCTATAAAAAAAGTAATCGGTCTGCCTGAGCCGAAAGGAGACGGAACGCCGCCGCAGCTTCCGGTAGCAGGATTCAGGGACGGCGGACTTACTTTCAGCCTGGAAAGCATTTATGATATTTTATCCGGGGACAGAAAGAAAAAGCAACGGTATATCGCTTACGAAAGAATGAACAGCTCGGTAGCACAGATCAGGAATTACCTGGGAAAAGATTATTTTACACGCTTTAAAATTCCTGAGAACCTGATCGATAATTTCCTGCAGTTTGTGTATTCTTCAGAAAACATAGAACCATATGTACTGGCCGGGAATTTTGAAGCCATAAAGATCCCGATCGAAAAATACCTTCCGATCTACCAGCGGAGACTCAGGAATTCCCATCTCCAGGAAGTCCTGAAATAAAATCAGCATTACACAACCTACCATGTACAGCATGAATTGCTGTACATTTTTTTGTTTTTATGGAAATTAT
>JAKOOI010000430.1 GCA_022701475.1 Weeksellaceae bacterium | reverse complement strand
CCGCCGCCGAACTGTACGATTTTAACGGGTAGTTTTGTATTGTATCCGCCTGTTCCGCGGTTGAGTTTCTGTTTTGTCTGATTTTCCATCTTCTTGAATATATCCAAACCTCCAGCTTTTCAAAAACGTGAAGGTGTATAGTTTGTTTATTTTACTTAATCTCTTTGTATTTCGGAACCAGTGTTTTCATTACTGCCCATGCAATAAGGTAAGCTACGGCACAGATGGAAAAGATAATCATATACCCTTTGTCGATTCCGTCTACGACCACAGCTCCTGATTTTTCCAGCTGTTCAAAAAAGCCTTCCGGCAATCTTTCGTTGATGTACTGCGGATATTTTTCCAGCAGCGGTGCTCCGTCCACCGTTGTCCAGGCTTTGTGGGCATGATCGAATAATACGCCCGAAGATTTGTTGATGATAAAAGAACCGATTCCGCCTGCCATTCCCCCGATGCCGGTGATGGTGGCAATGGCCTTCTTGGGAAACATATCGCCTACCGTGGAAAAGATGTTTGCCGACCAGGCCTGGTGTGCCGCTCCGGCAATCCCGATGATGAGCACCGGAATCCAGTAGGTAACAGCGCCCAGCGGCTGTGCCAGTAAAGCCAGTAAGGGGAAAAAAGCAAAAATCAGCATCGCTTTCATCCTTCCTGAATAGGCGTTCATCCCTTTTTTCTCTACAAAGTATTTCGGAAGCCAGCCCCCGATGATCGAAAATAAGGTAATCATATACAGGACAAACAGGGGAAATGCACTCTGGGTGGAATCCATATGATAGACGGAGCTCAGGTAGGCCGGTGTCCAGAACAGGAAGAACCACCATACGCCGTCCGTCATGAATTTCCCGAAGGCAAATGCCCAGGTCTGCCGGTGGCTGAAGCATTCCCTGTAGGAAAATTTCCTTTCCGCCGCAACGGTCTCCCCTGCTGCAGTTTCCTGCTGATCCTGGTTGATGTACGTCAGTTCGTGCTCGTTTACTTTATGATGTTCATGCGGCTTTTTGTAATAAAATACCCAAAGCCCCATCCAGAGAAAACCTAAGGCACCTATAATGATAAATGCCCACTCCCAGCCCATCGCCTTTGCGATAAAAGGGATTGTAACGGGAGCTGCCAAAGCACCTACGGTGGCACCGGCATTCCAGATGCTGGTGGAAAAGGCACGGTCTTTTTTAGGGAAATATTCTGCCGTGGTCTTGATGGCTGCCGGGAAATTCCCTGCTTCCCCAATGGCCAAGACAAAGCGTGCAAAAACAAATAAGGTCACACTGGTGCTGATAATGGCTGAAGTATCGGCCACTTTAGCAATCAGTTCTTTGGAACCGTGGAAACCGGCCAGCCAGTTGCCGGTAAGGATACCGGAAGTCGCAATCCCGCAGAAGGCATGGAGGATGGCACCTACCGACCAGATCCCGATGGCCCAGAGAAATCCCTTTTTCGTATCCATCCAGTCGACAAACTTTCCGGCAAACAGCATTCCGACCGCATAGAAAATAGAAAACAGGGCCGTGATGTTTCCGTAATCATTATTGTTCCAGTGAAATTCCGGGGCAATAAAATCTTTCCAGGTCAGGGATAATACCTGTCGGTCCAGGTAATTGATCGTAGTAGCAATAAACAGCAATACACAGATGGTCCATCTGAAATTACTGGGTTTTAAGGAGGTAACTGAACTCATGCTTTATTTAGAATGTAGTTGGTTTTTATTTTTACTGTTGATTTTTAACGCCAAACGCAAAGGTTTATCTTGATTAAATGGGCTAAAGCCCATTTCTATTGATACCATATTTATCTTCGGATCAAATTCGCATTATTTTAAATCCTGAATGATTTCCAGAACTTTCCGGGTTTCCTGTTCAATGGTTTTGTAGTCTTTTGCCTGCATCAGGTCTTTGCTTATCAGCTTGCTGCCCATTCCTACAGCCGATACCCCGGCTTTAAACCAGCTTTCGATACTTTCCCTTGTGGCATCCACTCCGCCGGTCGGCATAAATCCCAGATCCGGAAATACATCCCTGATGGCGCTCATAAATCCGGTGCCCAGCGCATTGCCCGGGAATAATTTGATGAAAGTCACGCCTGCATTTTCAGCTGCGATGATTTCCGTCGGGGTCATGCATCCCGGACTGTATACGATATCCTTCGGGATTAAAAAGGCGGCGACTTCCGGTACAAAACCCGGACTGATAAAAAAATCAGCCCCGATGCGGTAATAGGTTTCGGCCTGCTGCAGGTTTTTTATGGTTCCGATCCCCAGCAGAAGGTCCGGCATTTCCGAATTGCGGATTTCTACCATGCCGGTGAAATTGCTTACAGCAGACTCGCCACGGCTGGTGTATTCCACCGCACGGATCCCGGCCCGGTACAGCGCCCTGAGTATTTCTAAAGTTACGTTTTCATCATTATTATAGTACAAAGGCAAAATGCCCTGACTGATGATGGTATTAATAACAGTTTGTCTTTTTGTCATTTTAAATTTTATTTTATGGCGGTAAACTCACTCTTTTTTTAAACTACAACTCTTTTCAACGCAAAGACCACGAAGCTTTTTCAACTACTGACTGTTTTTAAATATGCGTCTGATAGGATTGCATCCTGTCCTTGAAAAAACCGTCCCTTCGGGACTTTAGAATGGTCAAAAGTTTTTTGAACACAAAGCCTGCAGAGTTGTTTTACCACTAACTGTTGTAAGGTTCACAATGCCGCTCTGCTTACAAAAGGCTACAAAGCCTTTTTATAACTCTCTTTGTTCAAGAAAGTTGATTAAAGGCAAGTTGACCATACTATCTGATAGAGACTTATCGCAAATTACCAGAAGCCAGAAGCTAGCTGCCAGAAGCCAGAAGCCAGCCGCTACCTTTTTATTCTTCCGCCGGAATTGCCGGCCATTACTTCAAGGATGTCTTCTGCGCTGCTGTAACTGATATCCCCGGGAATGGTGTGCTTTACTGCACAGGCGGCATTGGCAAAATGCAGTGCTTTTTCATCATCAAAATGCTGCAATCCGTAGATCAGGCCTGCAGCGAAAGCATCGCCGGTCCCGATCCGGTCAACAACGGGATTCACTTTCAGAAGCCCGGTTTCAAAATAGTTTCCGCCTACCAGTGCCCTTCCCTGGGTCTGCTGGGAACTCGCCGTCACCCCGATCCTGATCTTGTCAAAGATCTTATGGACGGAAGGAACCTGCCGTTTTAATTCCTGGCAGGCTTCAAGGAAACCTTCTTTATCCTGTGAAAACGCGGTTCCCAGAATCTCGTTGATCTCATTTACGCCGCCAATGAAAATGGTAGAATAACCGACCAGTTCTTTCAGCACTTCACTTCCGTTTTTCCCATATTTCCACAGGTTGGAACGGTAGGCCGGATCGGCAGTCACCTCAATTCCCATTTCACGGGCGGTCTGCAAACCTTCTTTCAGGCTTTCATATGCCGGCTCCGAAATCCCCGGGCTGATGCCCGTCCAGTGGAAAAAGGTACAGCTTTCCAATGCTTTTTTCCAGTCGGTTTTTCCTGCTTCAATGTTGGCAAAAGAACCGTTCAGCCGGTTATAGGCAATCCTGCTTGCGCGGACGGAAGAGCCTGCTTCCAGAAAATATAGTCCTAAAGGATGATCGTTTTTGGCGATATAAGACGTATCGATCCCGAAGCTTTTCACAAAAGCCAGTGCCGATTCCCCTACAAAATCATCGGAAACACAGCTGACATGCTTTACCTCACAACCCATGGTTGCCAGCGAAGCCGCCACGTTAAGCTCAGTGCCGCCGAAGAAAAATTCCATTTCGTGGCTCTGTTTCATCGTGCGGTTCCCGGGTGGAGAAAGCCGCATGATGATTTCTCCGAAAGTAAGTATCTTGTTCATAATTCTTAATTTGTTTGGCTGCTGCCCTTACCACAAAGCCCGCGAAGGTTTTTTACTCAGACATTTTATTTAAACTATTAAGAAGTTTAGAAAAATCAAGTTGAACAATGGCTATAAATAAGCGTACTGCTAAATACAATCTTTGATTTTCCTTGATCAAATCTAACAATCTTCATTCTTCTTAATGGTTCAATCCTCTCCAAGATTAAAAAATCATTCGGACCAAAAAATCTGCGCAATCTGCAAAATCTGCGTGAGACCTTTTTTATTTAATTTTAAAAATCAAAATAATTTTTAGCATTATGGTAACAGATATCGGAAATGATTTTCCCGATGTGATCCATGTCTTCCGGCAACTCGCCGTTTTTGATTTCCTCACCGAACAGGTTGCATAAGACCCTCCTGAAATATTCGTGTCTCGGGAAAGAGAGGAAGCTTCTGGAATCCGTGAGCATCCCTACGAAACAGCTGATCAGCCCCATGTTGGAAAGGGCATTCATCTGCTTGATCATACCGTCTTTCTGGTCCAGGAACCACCATCCGGAGCCGAATTGTACCTTTCCTCTGATGCTGCCGTCATTAAAATTCCCGATCATGGTCGCAAAAATCTCGTTGTCGGCAGGATTCAGGTTATAGAGGATGGTCTTGGTTAATTTATCTTTGCCGTCCAGTGTATTCAATAATTTAGATAAGGTTTCTGCCTGCACGAAATCGCCGATGGAATCCCAGCCCGTATCAGGGCCTAAAATCCGGTGCATCCTTTCATTATTGTTTCGCAGGGCTCCCAGGTGGAACTGCTGTACCCATCCGAATTGATGATACGTTTCGCCCAGGAACAGGAGAATGGCTGTCTTGAACTGGTTGACCTGCTTTTCGGCAATTACTTTGCCGGCTAACTTATCTTCAAAGATGGTATTCACCTCAGCTTCAGTTGCTTCCTCAAAGGAAATATTATTCAGCCCGTGGTCGCACAGCCTGCAGCCGTTTTCATGGAAATATTCAATCCTTTTTAACAGGGCATCACACAGGGCCTGGTAAGAATTGATTTCAATGCCGGCCGATTCACCGAGTTTAGCCATATAATCGGCAAAATTATGGTTCTCGATCAGGATGGCTTTATCAGGACGGAAGGCCGTGCTCACCTTCACTTTCCAGTTGCTTTTTGCCAGATCCTGGTGGTAATTCAGGATATCGGTGGGATCTTCCGTCGTACAGAGGGATTCCACATTCATCATTTCCAGCAGGCCTCTGGTGGATTTTTCAGGTGTCTGAAGCTGGGCACTGATGTTATCATAGATTTCCGAAGCATTATTGCCGTCCAGCAGCGCATCAATTCCGAAATACCGTTTCAGTTCCAGGTGCGTCCAGTGGTACAACGGATTCCGTAAGGTATAGGGAACGGTTTTCGCCCAGGCTTCGAATTTCTCTTTGTCTGAGGCATCCCCGGTAATGAGCTGTTCATTGATACCCAGGGTACGCATGGCCCGCCACTTATAAT
>JAKOOI010000244.1 GCA_022701475.1 Weeksellaceae bacterium | reverse complement strand
GCAGGTCTTCCTTTTCAAAGAACGGCCTGAAAATTTCCAGCGTCTGCAAGACTTCTCCCTGGTCTTCGGAAAGCGGAACGTAATAGGCCAGTCCTTTTTTATAGGAAAAGCTCATTCCCACCAGCTCGGCTTCCAGTTCGTTCAGCGAAGTGGTTTCCGTATCGAAACACACGACCCTCTGCTGCAGAAGATTTCTCACCAGCATTTTCTGGGCTTTCGGATTGTCTACAAACTGATACAGGTGATCGTTGTGCTCGATGGTAGACTTTGTTCCGGCTGCCTGGTCCAGTTCTTCGTAAGTCGCAAAAAGATCCAGTTGGCCAACGGCCTGAGCCACTTTTTGCTGCGGTGTGGTTTCCTTTACAGCTACTTCCACCGTTGGATTTCCGGTAACCACCGGTGCAAACGCCCGGAATAAATTATCGTACAGCCTTCTGAATTCGATTTCATCGAAAACTTCTTTCACCTTTTCAAAATCCGGGGTTTCCAGGTCGTACTGTTCCTGGTGGAATTCCACCGGCGCATCGCAGATGATGGTTGCCAGTTTTTTGGACAGGATGCCGCGTTCTGCGGAAGCTTCCACTTTCTCCTTCAGTTTTCCTTTCAGTTCATGGGTGTTGGCCAGCAGGTTTTCGATGCTTCCGTATTCTTTCAGGAATTTCATGGCCGTTTTTTCACCTACGCCTTCCAGTCCGGGAATATTATCCACCGCATCGCCCATCATCGCCAGGAAATCGATGACCTGTTTCGGGCGTTCGATCTGGTATTTGGCGTTTACTTCTTCCACGCCCAGGATTTCGACTTCGCTTCCTTTCAGTCCGGGTTTATAAATCTTGATCTTATCGGTAACCAGCTGGGCAAAATCTTTGTCCGGGGTTACCATAAAGGTCGTATAGCCTTCCTTTTCCGCTTTGCATGCGATGGTTCCGATCACGTCATCCGCTTCGTATCCGGGTACGCCCAGGATCGGGATGTGCATGGCCTGCAGGATCCGGTGAATATAAGGGATTGATGCGGTAATGGCTTCCGGTGTTTCGCTCCGGTTGGCTTTGTATTCGAGGAAATCCGTGGTTCTGACACTGGCCTCCCCAACGTCGAACACAACAGCAAGATGGGACGGCCTCTCCCTCCGGATCAGTTCGATCAGTGAATTGGTAAAACCGAAGATGGCAGAAGTGTCCAGTCCTGCACTGGTGATTCGCGGGCTTCTGATCAATGCGTAATATCCCCTGAAAATCATTGCATAGGCATCGATGAGAAAGAGCCTTTTATCCTGTGTTGCGTCCATATTTTCCATAAAGAACAAAGATAAGGAATTAGTTTTCTTTTTTTCAACGGAAACCTGAGATTCGGAGATATTGTATCGGGGAAGATTCGGGGTTTGGGGCTTTTACGGTAAGGTCATGGGTAAAGATTGTTTGAATCCTGCAACAATTTCACTTTTATGTTTTACCGTTGATTTTCCATCGGGCTGTAGCTGATTCTGATGTGATGATGTCCCGGATCCATCGGGTTGCACCCGATGCTGAGGTAAGCCGCCCCGTTGGGGCTTGATGATATTGAGGACAGGGAGTTTTATTTAAAGACAGTTTGTTATGAAAAACGGGAGCGGTTCAATATCATATTAGGTATAAGTTTTCTAATGGTCTGGATTACTGATGTGGTACTGACATTTATTCGGGTGAACTTTGTTTTATCAGCAATCATGGTTTTCATAATTGATTTTTTCCAGCGTGTCTTTATAGCTTTCTGCCTGTTCCGGACTGATTACCTGCTCCTTGAGAATAACAGGCAGCTGCCTTTTCCCATCGGGACTGATCCACAGGCCTTTTAAATCAGTTCCTTCTTTCCGTACGATCATCAGGCCGGTAAAACCATCCTCTACCATGGCGTACTGGTTTTTATCGTTTTTGGAAATACTGAGCTGCAGCCAGGTGCTGGCTTTATCATACCGGTAGATTCCGTTGTAAAAGGGATCTCCGCCACACCCGTTTTCTTCTTCCTGAAGGTAGAGCGTTACCTGCATTTTACCGTCCACGGTTCCGGTATAGAGAAAGGATTTCGTCTGTGCCTGCATCACGGCAAACAGTCCTGAAAGGGTGATGAGTAAAAGAATTGTTCTGGTCATTTTAAATTTTTATTAAAAATAAGAAATTCTGCCGTCTCCGGAAAGTCCGGTTGATCAGTAGGAGGTCTTCCGTCATAGCCCGGATAGGAACGGCATCCTTTTTTGTTTTTATGCTGGCTCTTGCTATGAAGTCCGGAATTGATAAAAACAAAAAAGATATAGTGGATAGCCGGAAAAAGCTCCTAAAAATAATTGGAAGGTAAATAGCCAATAGCCAGTAACCAGTAGCCAACAGCCAGTAACCAACAGCCAGTAACCAATAGCCAGTAGCCAGTAGCCAGTAGCCAAAATTAAAAAGACCCCGGATGAGGTCTTGTATGGCTGATTAATCGATTTCCGCTTTCAGGAAGAGATCCTGGATCTGTATTTCGTTTTCGCAGGTTTCTTTGAATTTGGTGATAAACTCCTTTAATTTATCCGGGTTTTCGGAATAGGCACAGAACATATCGGCTTCGGGATCGAACCTGATGTCTTCGGCGAGATCCGGCTGTTTCTCTTCGAGGAATACTTTCGCGAGCGAGGCCCAGTCGTATCCGTTTCCTTCAAAACCTTCGGCTTTCCGCCACTCGAAAATTTCGGGTTTGTAGGTTCCGGCATTTAAACATACTGAAAAAGTTTTGTCTGAGGCAACCCAGAAAAAGGGCCTGATGGCCGTTTCAAAATTGTAGGCTTCCATACTTTTAAGTTTGTATTTGATTAGGACAATAAAGATAAGAAATTTCTTTTTTGCCCGGAATTTTATAACAGTTATTAGCTTTTGGAAAGGTGTTCTGCACTTTGAAACCACCGACGGTTCCCCTTTACTGATATGTCAGACCATGTTTTCAAAGCATCTCCGGAAAGCATTCCTGTACAGTAATAAACGGAACAGCAACATTTCATTCTTCAAGATGTATTTTATCACTCATCTTAAAAAGATCTGATAAAAACAAAACAGCTCTGCCTTACGGGCTGAACTGTTTTGTTACCGTTTTTATTTTCTGAAGATGATTGCAGCTTAAACTAGTTCGTGCTGCCTGGCCACAGGCCTTCGTATTTGGAATTTCCGTAATCGATGGTTTCGGCACTTACGGTAAAGCTGATCAGCATGCTGTTGTCGTCCACCGCATCGAAATCCACTTCATGCTGGATGACGTAGCCGTTGTTCCAGGTAAGGGTAATGAGGGTACCTTCTTCATGGGATTTGTTGAAGGTAATCTCACCGGTGGTCGGTTTGTACTTTCCGTTCAGTAAGCTTTCCAGGATATCGGATTTTTCCGTGGCTTCCACTGTCAGTTTGATAAGTGCATTGGACGGGTCTGAAGCTACCCTTCCGGAAACATCCGTTGATCTCGATACGCTGTAGTTCAGTTTCAGTAATTTCTGTCCTGCTCCGCCGTTGAATTTTAAGATTCCTCTTGAATTTGCTGCCATAGTTGTAAATTTTTAATGGTTAAATAATTTTGTGTAATCGGGTTTGATTGTTTGCTGAATCAAATTTAGAGGAGAGATTTCAGATCTGAAAATTTTTAATGCCTAATTTCATTTTTTGTCGTAATTCTACGATCTGATGTCGTAATTCTACGATACCGGCCATCTGTTTTTATTTCCTATATTTGAAAATCATGAGCATTTGACCGTTTCAGGTTGGCATTGATACTTCCTGCGGGTCCTGGTTTGCTGACCTCATCCGGCTTACATTTATATTGTATATCAGGCTCATATCATCCATAGAATAATCCTGAGTATTCGCCGCATTTACATCCACTTCAAAAGCTTCGCCTGTTATATTGACATCTTTAGCGGCTGCATGGTCCTTATTTCTTCCCCAGTGGTAATTTAAGCCATCAATAGCCAGTTTTTCCAGCTCTGCAAAACTTCTGGTTCTTGCTTTTATGGGTGGTTTTCCGGGGATTAATCTACTTTTCGGAATTTTATCCCACGGGCAGCTTTCCACCCACCGGGTTTCATCCCGTGTACCGGTGAGATGGGATGAACATTCCAGCCCTTCCGCTCCGCCGTCTTTCAGGTTGACCCGAATCTAATAAAAGTTGGCATTAATTAAAAATGAATTAACATTTTGTTAGGTGTAGCCGAACCTTTTCTTGAAAAGCACTCATTGCCTATTTCCAATAGATAATGTATCCTTTCTTCCTTCTACAAAATAGTATTTTTCTCCTCTTTCAGGATGTGTTCTGATATAATAAATGGAATCTATTTTTTTATTATCTTTTTTTACATAGAGGTATTCACCCTTTGTTAATTTATTAATTCTAAAATATCCGTTTCTATCGGTATAGGCATATATTTTATGGTCATATGGATCTTCGATTTTTATATCGGATAATGGCTTATTACCATTATAGACATATCCCTGCATGAATGAAGGTATTTTCTGAACACATGAAAAAACCGATACAAA
>JAKOOI010000190.1 GCA_022701475.1 Weeksellaceae bacterium | reverse complement strand
ACAGGTGGAGTCGGGTAATTTTCCTGATGCAGGGGAAGTTATCCGGGATGCGCTCCGGCTTCATGAGCTCTATAGGCATCATTCACTTCAGGATCTCAGGAATGAAATCGAAAAGGGCTGGGAAGGCGCAATAAGCTTCCGTTCCGTGAAAGATATCATCTTATCCCGGAAGCAAAAGCGCCACGATAATGTCTGAAAGATTCTATGCTTTATCTGAGATCGCGGATAAAGATCTGGAAGAAATTTTTGATTATCCTGTACATTTTTAACTTTGAATAAAAGGAAGATTTCCGGACATCGATGAAATTTCCAAATTACCCTATTTTCAAATTGCTACATTGCTACACTGTTAAATTGCTATATTAACCTATGACCTCCCTTCTCTACGACGGAAGTTTCGACGGACTTTTCACCGCAGTATTCGAAGTTTTCGAATACCGGTATAAAGAGGTGGAAATCATAAGCCGCGACCGGTTCCATCAGGAAAATATCTTTGCCGACATCCATGAAGTCATTACCCAGCCGGAAAAATCGGAACGGGTACTGAATAAGCTGGAACAGAATATCGGAAAACAGGGCGTTCATGAACTGCTGAAAGTTTATCTGTCTGAAGATCCGCAGGGCGAACAGCTGATCCTGTCGGCAGTACGGCAATCGGTAAAGTATCCGCAGGAAGACATTCTGAAAAACTATGCGGACGACGATATCCTGGCTATCTCCAAGATCGGGAAATCGGTCAACCGGGAACGGCACCGGATGACGGCTTTCGTGCGTTTCGAGAAGATGCAGGACGGCGTTTTCTTTGCCAAGATCGATCCCGACTTCAACGTGCTCCCGCTGATCCGGAAACATTTCAAAGACCGGTACCAGGACCAGAAATGGATGATCTACGACCTGAGGAGAAATTACGGCCTCCTGTATGACCTGGAAAACTGCGATTTCTTTTATCCCGGTGAAAAGCTCGACCTCAACCGGTACCAGCAGAAATTCCATGATGAAGAGAAGAATTACCAGACCCTCTGGCAGCGGTATTTCACCAAGACCAATATTGTGGAACGGAAGAACATCAAGCTTCACCTTCAGCATGTCCCGCGGCGGTACTGGAAATACCTGACGGAAAAATGGTAAGGATCTGATCATAGCCTTTTTTCCCTGTTCAAACATGAAAAGCCGGAATGTGGTGGCAGGACTATTCAATAAAGCATGTCAGCTGATGTAAGGAACAGACTTCTGTATGCAGAATTATTTTTATCTTTCCCGAAGATTTATATCCATGAAAAAAATAATACCGGCGCTTCTTATTCCCCTGCTGGCGGTAAGCTGTGACAAAGGAAAAATTGCCGACCGTTTCCTGCCGGAACCCGATCAGCCTGTACAGGAAAATATTCATAAAAACATCCGGAAAAACAAAAATACGGTCCGGGAGCGGTTTCCTGCACCGGAAGGATACGGATGGATTAACAGTCAACCCGGTTCCTTCGGCTATTTTATAGAACATTTCACACTCAAGCCTTACGGAAGCCCTATCCTGAAATATGACGGAACACAGATTGCGACGCAGCATCTTCACGAAGCCGTTTTCGATATCGATACCGGAACAAAGGACCTCCAGCAATGTGCGGATGCCGTTATCCGCCTGAGAGCGGAATATCTTTTCAAAACCGGAAAGTCCGATAAGATCAGATTCCATTTTACCAGCGGCGATCTTCTTTCATGGAATTCGTATAAGAACGGCATCCGGGCTTTTGTAAACGGCAACTCGGTACGTTTCAGGAAAACCGAAGCATACGATGATTCCTATGGGAATTTCAGAAATTACCTGGACCTGGTTTTTAACTATGCCGGAACCATATCGCTGAACAGGGAAACGGAGCCGGTTACAAAAACACAGGATCTGAAAACGGGTGATTTCCTGATTACGCCCGGCAGCCCGGGACACGTGGTTTTTATTGCCGGAGTAAGCAGCAACAGGAAAGGAGAACGGCTGTTTTTACTGGGTGAAGGCTTTACTCCTGCCCAGTCCATCCACCTCCTTTCCAATCCTTCTGCCCCTGAGATTTCTCCCTGGTACCACCTGCGGACGGATGATCCGGGAACCAAAACCGCCAGGTATGTTTTCAAACCTTCAAATTTCAGAAAGTTTTAGGGCGTTATCTTTAAAACTCTTCTCAACTTACTGCCTTTATCTGAACTTGTTTTTGTAAATTTGTGTTCGAAATTTTTTACCAGATGAAAGAAAGTGCTGTGAAAAAAATTGCGGTTCTTACCTCCGGCGGCGATTCCCCGGGTATGAATGCAGCATTAAGAGCGGTTGTAAGAACCGCCAATTATTACCATGTAGAATGCTACGGAGTACGGGAAGGCTATAATGGTCTGATCAACGGTGATTTCCTGAAAATGGGGCCGCGTTCCGTAAAAAATATAATCAACCAGGGCGGGACCATCCTGAAATCGGCCCGGTCTATGGAATTCAAGACGCCGGAAGGCCGCCAGAAGGCCTATGACAACTGTGTAAAGCTGGGTATCGACGGGCTGGTGTGCATCGGCGGTGACGGAACCTTTACCGGAGCCAAGATCTTCAATGAAGAATTCGGCATCCGGGTGATCGGGGTACCGGGAACTATTGATAATGATATCTTCGGGACCGATAACACCATCGGTTACGATACGGCATTGAATACCGCCATGGAAGCCATCGATAAGATCCGGGATACGGCCACTTCCCACAACAGGGTTTTCTTTGTGGAAGTAATGGGACGGGACGCAGGGTTTATCGCGCTGAACAGCGGCCTTGCCTCCGGAGCACTGGATATCCTGATCCCGGAAAGAAAAGACAGCATCGACGAGCTGTTTGCCAACTTCAGGAATGCGGAGAAAACCGGAAAGGCATCGAGCATCGTGGTGGTGGCGGAAGGTGAAAAGCTGGCCAACATCTATGAGCTGGCTGAGAAGACCAAAAAGGAATTTCCGGATTACGATATCCGTGTAGCCATCCTCGGGCACATCCAGAGAGGCGGATCGCCAAGCTGTGCAGACCGTGTGCTGGCCAGCAGGCTCGGCTACGGAGCCGTAACCGGACTGATGGAAGGCCAGACCAATGTGATGGCGGGAATGCGTTCCAACGACCTTGTTTATACGCCTATTGAGGAAGCCATCAAAAAACACAATGAAATCAACAAAGACCTTATGCTGATTTCTGAAATCTTAGCAATCTAATATTTTTAATATAATTTAAAACAAACTATTATGTCAACAATCAAAGTAGGTATCAACGGGTTTGGTAGAATCGGACGTCTTGT
>JAKOOI010000172.1 GCA_022701475.1 Weeksellaceae bacterium | reverse complement strand
TTCGCTGGAGATGCCGGTAAATGTTCAGTTTTATTTTTCAAAGAAAATTCTTTTTAATACTAATGATTTTGCCTATCAGGTCTACGATCATATCTGGCAGCCGCCTAAGATCTGACCTTTCCGGTTTCTAAAATTCCTTAAAACTTTGCAATTCCGTTGCAGGGCTTATCATGATATTTTTGCACCTGTCATATCAGATGACAGAATTTCAAGCATTTCAATAAATTAACGATTATCGGTGTTAATAATCTTCGCTCAGGCAAACGTCTCTGCGATCAGGGATCAGCAGAAATATTAAAAAAAATTTTTGCCGGTTTTTGTCTTAAGACATCAATAATCGCAAATCAAATCTTAATTTGTGTTAGATCAAATCATACAATTCAGTATCAGAAACAAAATCGTTGTTGGGATCATGACATTGCTTCTGATCATCTGGGGCGTCTGGAGCGCATCCCGGTTGCCCATTGATGCGGTACCGGATATTACCAACAATCAGGTACAGATCATTACTTCCTGTCCGACGCTGGCAGGACAGGAAGTCGAACAGCTCGTTACTTTTCCCATCGAGCAGAGCATCGCCAACATTCCCGATATCGAAGAAACCAGAAGCATTTCAAGATTCGGTTTGTCGGTGGTGACCGTCGTCTTTAAAGAAAATACCGATATTTATTTCGCCCGCCAGCTGATGAATGAAAAACTGAAAGAAGCGGCGGAAGAGATTCCCAAAGGAACCGGTACACCCGAACTGGCACCGGTGAGCACCGGACTGGGCGAAGTCTATCAGTATATTCTCCATCCGAAAAAAGGCAGCGAAAAGAAATATGATTCCAAAGAACTCCGTGCCATGCAGGACTGGATTGTCAGAAGACAGCTGAACGGAACGCCGGGAGTCGCGGAAATCAACAGCTTCGGAGGCCAGTTAAAACAATATGAAGTTGCCATAGACCCCGACCGGCTGAGAGCCATGGGCGTAAGCATTACCGATATTTTTACCGCACTCGAAAAAAACAATCAGAACACCGGCGGTGCGTACATTGATAAAAAGCCGAATGCCTATTTCATCCGCGGGATCGGGATCGTCAGATCTCTCGAAGACATCAGGAATATTTCCGTAAAAAATGAGACGGGAAGCGTCCCCATCTTCGTCAAAGATGTCGCTGAGGTGCGTTTAGGAAGTGCGGTCCGCTATGGAGCCATGACGTACAACGGAAAGGTAGATGCCGTAGGAGGCGTAGTGATGATGCTGAAAGGCGCCAACAGCCATGAAGTCGTCAATAACATCAAAGCCAAAATTCCGGTCATCCAGAAATTGCTTCCGGAAGATGTGGTGATCGAACCGTTCCTTGACCGGACGGACCTGGTGGGAAGAGCGATGAAGACCGTAGAGAAAAACCTTATCGAAGGCGCTCTGATCGTCATTTTCGTTCTGGTTGTTTTCCTTGGCAATCTGAGGGCCGGGCTTATTGTAGCTTCAGCCATTCCGCTTTCCTTGTTGTTTGCATTGGGAATGATGAATGTCTTTGGAGTAAGCGCCAATCTGATGAGCCTCGGTGCCATCGATTTCGGATTGATTGTTGACGGTGCTGTCATTATTGTGGAAGCCACGCTGCATCATCTGGGACTGAGGAAATCCACGCAGAAACTTACCCGGGCAGAAATGGATGAAGAGGTTTTCCGGTCTGCCTCCAAAATCAGGAGCAGTGCGGCCTTCGGGGAAATCATCATCCTGATTGTCTACATTCCAATCCTCACGCTGGTGGGTGTGGAAGGAAAAATGTTTACGCCGATGGCCAAAACCGTAGGCTTCGCGATTTTGGGAGCATTAATTTTATCACTCACCTATATTCCGATGATGAGCGCTTTGTTTTTATCTAAAAAAATAAATACTAAAGAAACGTTTTCAGACAACATGATGAACAGACTGCAGCAGATTTACCAGCCTTTATTACAAAAAGCTATCCGGTTTAAATATGCTATCGTTTCCGCAACAGTAGCCGTTTTTATGATTACACTATTTGTTTTTAAAAATATGGGCGGCGAATTTATTCCGCAGCTGCAGGAAGGGGATTTTGCTTTTCACTGTATCCTTCCGCAGGGAAGTTCCTTAAGTCAGAGTATAGAGACCTCGATGCAGGCTTCCAGGATCATCAAACAGTTTGATGAGGTAAAAATGGTCATCGGTAAAACAGGTTCCGCAGAAGTTCCGACCGACCCGATGCCGCCCGAAGCTTCAGATTTGATTATCGTTCTGAAACCACAGGATAAATGGAAATCCAAAAAATCATACGAAGAATTAGCCGATGAAATGATGGAAAAGCTGGAACTCATCCCCGGTGTGTTTTTTGAGAAGAACCAGCCGATCCAGATGCGGTTCAATGAGCTGATGACCGGCGTCCGTCAGGATGTGGCCGTGAAGATTTTTGGGGAAAATCTGGATTCCTTATCCGTGTATGCAGATAAAGTTGCGAAAACCATTCAGACCGTGAAGGGAGCAACGGCTCCGCAAATCGAGCGGATCAGCGGGCTGCCGCAGATCAATGTGGAATATGACCGGATCCGAATGGCCAATTATGGGCTGAATATAGAAGAGGTGAACGATGCCGTAAGTACAGCCTTTGCCGGGAAAAGCGCCGGGCAGGTGTTCGAAAATGAAAGGCGTTTTGATCTTGTTGTCCGGCTCGACAGCCTTCACCGGACGAATATTGATGATGTGAATAACCTGATGATTGCTACTGCTTCAGGAACCCAGATTCCGCTTTCCCAGGTAGCTGATATCGGCTATAAATTAGGGCCGGCGCAGATCAGCCGGGAAGAAGGGAAACGGAGGATCGTCATCGGCTTTAATGTCAAAGACCGGGATGTGGAAAGCGTGGTAAAAGATATTCAGGCAAAACTGGATCGGGTGAAATTGCCTCCAGGTTATTATTTCACCTACGGCGGCCAGTTTGAAAACTTACAGGCGGCCAGTAAAAGGCTGATGATTGCCGTTCCGGTTTCCCTGCTGCTGATTTTCACGTTGCTGTATTTTACGTTCCGCTCCTTTAAACAGGCGGCTTTGATTTTTACCGCTATCCCGATGAGTGCCATCGGAGGGGTTTTTGCTCTGGTTATCAGGGATATGCCGTTCAGCATCAGTGCGGGAATCGGTTTTATTGCCCTGTTTGGTGTGGCGGTACTCAACGGGATTGTACTGATCGGAACCTTTAACCAGCTTGAAAAAGAAGGGGAAAAGGATCTCCTGAAAAGGGTATCTGAAGGAACGAAGAACAGACTGAGACCAGTGCTGATGACGGCTACCGTTGCTTCCCTGGGCTTTTTACCGATGGCTGTCTCTACGGGCGCAGGAGCGGAAGTCCAGAAACCGTTGGCGACTGTTGTAATCGGTGGTCTGGTGACAGCGACTTTCCTTACGCTGTTCGTTCTGCCGATGCTGTATCTTATTTTTAATAACGGAATTTCATGGAAAAAATTTAAACCAAAACCGTTGACGGCGGTCTTCATGCTGGCATTACTGTTTTCCGGGCAGCTGATGAATGCACAGACAAGATCCGTTTCCATTGAACAGGCGATGGATATGGCCGCCGGGCGCCATTTAAATATACAATCGAAGAATCTAAGCATCCAATCGGCGGAAGCTTTAAGAAGAACGGCAAAAGAACTTCCGAAGCTCAGTTTTAATGCTCAGCTGGGCCAATACAACAGCCCGAAATTCGACCAGTCGTTTTCCGTTTCCCAGAGCATCCCTTTCCCGACATTATTTAAAGCAAGAAAAGAATTGATTGATGAAACCATCAGGAGCCGGCAGATTGATAAAGAAATTACATTGAATGAACTGATGAAGC
>JAKOOI010000165.1 GCA_022701475.1 Weeksellaceae bacterium | reverse complement strand
AATAATGCTTTAAGAAAAAGAAAGAAATGAAGAAGCTCTGTTTATTTTTGATTCTCGCCCTCTTCTTTGCCGTTGTTTCGTGCAGGGAAGATTATGACTATATTAATTACGGTGCCACCAACACCGGCGTACAGGAACCGGAAGACATTGCGGTCAAAGGACTGTATGTACTGAATGAAGGAAATATGGGCAGCAACAAAGCTTCCATCGACTTCTTCGATTATTCTACAGGTGTATTCACGGAGAATTATTACAATGCACAAAATCCCAATGTGGCCGGCAGCCTGGGTGATGTAGGAAACGATATCCGTGTGTACCGCGACAAGCTGTATGCGGTAATCAACCTTTCCAATTACGTGGAAGTGATGGATGCCAAAACGGCAAAGCACATCGGCGAAATCAATATACAGAACTGCAGATACATTAACTTCCATCAGGATTATGCGTATATTACTTCATACGGAGGAGCCGTAGGCAGTTCCCAGCCCGGATATGTGCTGAAAGTGGATGTGAATACCCTTCAGACCGTCGGGAAAGTATTCGTGGGAAAACAGCCCGACCAGATGGAAGTGATAGGCGACAGGCTGTATGTAGCCAATTCCGGGGCCTACAGCGCTCCCGATTATGACAATACCGTTTCTGTAATCGACCTGAATACCTTTACCGAAATCAAGAAAATACCGGTGGCCATTAACCTGAGCAACATCAAGAAAGACGATACCGGGAAACTCTGGATCACTTCCCGTGGAAATTACGGCAACATCCCTCCTAAAACCTATGTACTGAATCCGGCTACAGACCAGGTGATCAAGGAGATCAATATGCCGATGAGCAATTTTGATATGGTAGAGAACAGGCTGTATTATTGCAGCTCAGCCTGGACTTCGTCAGGAACAGTCAGCAGCTATGGAATCCTGGATACGGATACGTACCAGGTCATCAGCAACAATTTTATTACCGACGGCACCCAGACCGGAATCGTTACTCCTTACAGCATTGCCGTAAACCCTGCAAACAGCGACATTTTTATCGGTGATGCGAAAGATTATACTTCATCCGGCGAAATGTTTTGCTATAATAAATTCGGAAAACTGAAATGGAAAGTGAAAACCGGCGATATTCCGGGTCATTTTGCTTTTTTACCTAAATAAATGATAATAAACAATCAATATAATACATTAACAATATGAAACAGTTTTATTCCAACATGTTAAAAGCAACTTTTGTTGCTGCGGGCTTTGTACTGACCTCTGCCCAGTATTCCAACGGGTATATCGTACCCAATGAAGGCAATTACGGAAGTCCGACCGCGGAGATTTCCTATATTGACGCGAACAACACCATTACCAACAATATTTATGGTCTGGCCAATAATGGTGAAGCTTTGGGAGACGTTTTACAGTCTATTTATTTTAACGGGGACAAATCATTTCTGGTGGTCAACAATTCCAACAAGGTGGTGGTTGCCAACCGGTCAAGTTTTGTAAAATCGGCGGTCATTACCAACAATATAGTGCAGCCGAGATATACTACCGTTGCCGGCGGGAAATTATATACCAGCAACTGGGGCGGTGCCAACGACCAGTTTGTTTCGGTACATAATGCTTCTACCATGGCATACATCACCAGCATTCCTTTGAGCCAGGATCCTGAGGAAATCATTACGGTAAACGGAAAAGTATATGTGAGCAAATCTTCCTACCGTGCCGGAAACAGTATTGATGTCATTAATCCCGCTACCGACACCATCATTAAAACCATTACTTTAAGTGACGGACTACAGTCGCTGGCAGTAAGCGGAAATGATATTTTTGCTTTATGTACCGGGAGTACAGGATCTACGGTTTACAAAATCAGCACGGCTACAGATACGGTAACGGCCAGCATTTCCAATGCATCGGTGGTTCCTGCGTCAGCTTATGATGCTCTTAAATTTGCTGCAGATGGCAATCAGCTGTTCATTGCCGGATCTACCAGTGTTTATTCTCTGAATACCAACCTGTCTGCCTTCAGCAGCACGCCTGCGTTTACAACAACTTCAAGTTCACCTTACGGCGATTTTTACGGTTTTGCGGCTATCGACGGAAAAATTTTCCAGTGTAATTCCGATTTTACTTCAAATTCCACTGTGAAGGTGTATAACCAGACCGGGACACTTCTAAATACCTTTACTGCAGGTCTGGGCTCAAACAATGTCTACAAAAACGTATATGCTGCAGGAGTTCTTGCCGTAGCTGAAAAAAACAGCGTGAAAACAGTTTCTATCTATCCTAATCCTGTATCCGATATCCTGTACATCAAAAATGCAGAAGCAGCGCAGTACAGCATTTCAGATATTTCCGGAAGAATTTTAAAATCAGGAACATACAGCAATGGCATTGCAGTTTCCGATCTTCAGAAAGGAACTTACCTGATCCATATTTCTGCTAAAAATACCCAGAAAACTGAAAAATTCATTATCCGATAAAAAGAAACAGAACATCAACTTAATTCATTATGAAAAAATTATCAATTGCGGCATTGTGCCTGTGTTCTTTTCTTTCCATGGCTCAAAGTTATGCTCCTCAGGTGGGAACTGCCGGAACCACAGCCATCTCCAAGGACAGCCCGCTGTTTACATCCTGGGCTGCCAACTGCACGGTTGTACGTGGCCTTCAGCAGATCAACGGAACAACCGGAACTTATGCCGATGCCGGGACGGAGGCCAACGGAGCGGGAACAGCCAATGGTTCAATTGTCAGCCTCGGAGACGGCGGCACGGCAACCCTGACTTTCTCCAAAGCTATAACCAACGGCAACGGATTCGACTTTGCTATCTTTGAGAACGGCTTTGCTTCAGGCGGTTCAGGACAGGCTTACCTGGAACTGGCCTTTGTAGAAGTAAGCTCGGATGGGGTGAATTTTTTCAGGTTTCCTTCCCATAACGAATATCCATCCAATTATATCCAGAATTCGGCAAGCCCAGGATTTGCGACGATGGATGCCCGGTACCTGAATAATTTTGCCGGTAAATACATCAGCGGCTACGGAACGCCTTTCGACCTGAGTGATCTTCCGGATAATCCGCTGCTTGACAAATCAAGAATTACCCATGTCAAAATCATCGATGTGGTAGGAACCAATATTGACGGTTATAAGACCTTTGACAGCTTCGGGAATGTTGCCGTTGATCCTTTTCCTACTCCTTTCGGTTCTTCCGGGTTTGACCTGGATGCCGTAGGTGTAATCAACGAATCCAATACTGTGCTGTCTGCTGCAGAATCCGGGGTAACGGATCAGAGAATAAGTGTTTATCCGAATCCGGCTTCCGATTTCATCATCATCAAGGCGAAGAAGGATGTTGAAGTGAAAATCTACAGCATCAGCGGTGCGCTGGTAAAGCAGGGGAAAACGGTCAATCAGAGAATGGATATTTCCAGTCTGCAGAATGGGAATTACATCGTACAGACTGTCTCCGAAGGACAGCAGCACAACCTCAAGCTGATCATTTCCAGATAAATGAATACCGCTGCTGCCACAACGGCATGGATTTACTGATGATGCGATACTGTTTCTCCGGATCACAGGAAACAGCTGACACCGAATCGCAGCCATAAAAACAGCCGGTGACATCAATATATTGCTGTTACCGGCTGTTAGTAAAACGAAAATAATTTTTTTTCATCATTTGTGTTTTTTTCCGGACCGCTTTCTGAAGCGGCCCGGATTTTTTTATAAAAAAAGCAACAGGTATATCCTGCTGCCTATATCATATAATGAAATCCTGCTGATTCTAAACCAAAGTAAGTCCGATTTTTTCCGCCTCTGCAATAACAAAACTGCGGGCTTCTTCAGGATCATTGCCGATTTCGCCTTCCAGGATCGCCTCTTTTACTTTTTCTTTTAAAATTCCGATTTCACGTCCCGGCTTCAGATTGAACAGGGCCATGATTTCCTCACCGGATATCGGCGGCTGAAAATTCCGCACCTGGTCCTTTTCCTCCACTTCTCTGATCTTAACGGCAACATATTCGAAATTCTTTTTGAACCTTTCCTGCTTTCTGGAGTTTTTGGTGGTAATATCTGCCTTACAGAGGGTAAACAGGTCTTCCATATCTTCACCGGCATCAAAGAGCAGCCTTCTCAATGCGGAATCCGAAGTATCATCGGTAATCAACGCAATCGGTCGGGAGGAGAGCTTCACCATCTTCTGCACATATTTCATATCCGGTCCCAGCGGAAGCTTAAGCCGCTGGAAGAGGTTTCTCACCATTTTGGAGCCTAAGAATTCATGTCCGTGGAAAGTCCAGCCGGTTCCTTCCACAAATTTCTTGGTCGGAGCTTTTCCGATATCGTGAAGCAGGGCTGCCCAGCGGAGCCAGAGGTTATCCGTATGCTGGGAAATATTATCAACCACTTCAAGGGTATGGTAAAAATTATCCTTATGCGTCTGCCCTTCCACTTCCTCTACCCCTTTCAGGTCGATAAGCTCCGGAATAACCAGCTTCATCAGTCCGGTCTGCTCCATCAGTTTCAGGCCTGCAGAAGGTTTTTCAGAAAGCATAATCTTATTGAATTCCACCATGATCCTTTCTTTTGAAACGATTTTGATCCTTTCAGCTTCCCGGCGGATGGCTTCCAGTGAAGCTTCTTCAATCTGAAATTCAAGGGTCGAAGCAAAACGGATCGCCCTCATCATGCGCAACGGATCATCTGAATACGTCCGGGCCGGTTCCAGAGGAGTTCTGAGAATCCTTCTTTCAAGATCTTCCCTTCCGCTGAACGGATCGATCAGTTCTCCGAAGTTGTCTTTATTCAGGGAAATGGCCATCGCATTCACGGTAAAGTCCCTCCTTTTCTGGTCGTCTTCAATGGTGCCGCCCTCTACCTCCGGCTTCCGGCTGTCTTCCGTATAACTCTCTTTTCGGGCGCCGACAAACTCCAGCTCCAGGTCTTTGTACCTGATCATGGCTGTTCCGTAGGTTTTGAATACGGACACTTTCATGTGCGGGTCAATTTCTTTTCCCACCAGCTGGGCAAGTTCAATGCCGCTCTGTTCCGTCACGAAATCAATATCTGTGGAAGCTTTCCGTTTCATCAGCAGGTCCCGGACATATCCGCCGACGATATACACCGACTGGCTGTTTCCGGCAGCCGCTTCTGAAATAAGCTTGAAAAGTTTCAGGTTTTTATTCTGATTGAGGTTGATGAACATTGTTATAGATATTTAAATAATAACATTCGGATAAAAGACGGATGCTGCTGACAGGATCCGGATCATCCTACCGAATGGGAAGCCCTTAAAAATTCAGACTCATAATCAAAGGTTCCGGATTTCTAACGGCTGATGCGGGTGCAAAGATAACCAAAATCTTTTTCTTACTCCCGCAGCACTTTTATCCGGTTGTCTTTCCAGATTTTAATTACGGAAGATCCGGAATATTCGGATACTTTCTCCCGGTCTTCTTCCACCGCATAATCAACCAGGCTGATGATTTCAGGGGAAATATCTGAGTATTTCATCGGGCTTTTATCACCGCTGAAATTGGCTGAGGTGGAAACCAGCGGCTTGTTCAGCCTGGTAATGAGTTTTTTACAGAAATCATTTTTTACCAGGCGGATTCCGATGCTCCCGTCTTCAGCCAGCAGTTCCTGAGGCAGTCCCCGCGGGTTTTCGTAGACAATCGTCACCGGTTTTTCGCTGAGATCGATGATTTCCCAGGCCATCTCCGGTACATCCACCAGGTCCTGCAGGCGCTTTTCAGATTCCACCAGGATGATCATGGATTTATTTTTCTCCCTTTTCTTGATATCAAATATTTTATTGACCGCTTCCCTATTGGTAGCGTCACAACCGATTCCCCAGATCGTATCGGTAGGGTACAGAATGGTCCCCCCGGATTTTAATAGGCTGATGATGTGTTCCATTTTGACTCATTCTATGTTCCGCCTCCGCATCAGAGGCTTATACCAAGATGCAAATTTACGATTCTTTGCGCGCTTTAGAAAACAAGGAAGATGAAAAATTGACGCTTACCATCATATTGCCCTGACAGATCAGAACGGGTTGAAACCTCTTCCCATTGATATTTCAAATGTTTTTACATTCAATAGAAATGGGCTTCAGCCCGTTTTCAAAGAAGCGATTGTAAAAACGCTTTAGCGTAAATCTATATGCGGTATGAACATGGGTACGGCTCAATAAGTTTCGGCTAAAGCCGATTTCCAAAACGCATAGATCAGAGCGGGTTGAAACCCGCTCCTATTGAAACCGCGGCTATTTGCCATTTGATAGGAATGGGCTTCAGTACGGATTGAAACCTCTTCCCATTGATATTTCAAATATTTTTACATTCAATAGAAATGGGCTTTAGCCCATTTTCAAAGAAGCAATTATAAAAACGC
>JAKOOI010000109.1 GCA_022701475.1 Weeksellaceae bacterium | reverse complement strand
AAAGATCTATGTGGAAAAATTCGGAGAACAGCCTCACGTGGTAGCCTGCCATGCCGGCCTGGAATGCGGGATCATCGGGGCCAATTATCCTGAAATGGAAATGGTGAGCTTCGGACCGACCATCCGCGGCGCCCACTCTCCCGATGAAAGGGCCAGCATTTCCTCAGCACAGAAATTCTGGGCTTTTACCCGGGATATCCTGGCGAATATTCCGCAGAAATAGCAGAAGTAACAACGGCTAAATTGTTTGTTTTTCTGTACATAACCCTTTTAGTGTTTGAAATACTGAAAGGGTTTTTAACTTCAAAACTTTAAAAACATGAAAATAAAAAGCATTACCGTATTCTGCGGATCCAGCCTGGGTTTGGAAAATATATATCAGGAACAGGCCGCTTTGCTGGGACAGGCACTGGCAGCACAGGACATCAGGCTGATCTATGGCGGGGCCAACGTGGGCCTTATGGGTGCTGTGGCTGACGGCTGCTTACAGGCGGGAGGATCAGTTACCGGCGTTCTTCCCTACTTTTTACAATCCAAAGAAATTGCCCATACCGGACTGACAGAACTGGTCATGGTGGAAACCATGCATGAACGGAAAACGAAAATGAACGACCTCTGCAACGGCGTCATCATGCTTCCCGGCGGCTACGGAACCCTGGAGGAATTCTTTGAGATGATTACCTGGGCACAGCTCGGCCTTCACCAAAAGCCAATCGGCATCCTAAATACCGGCGGCTTTTATGATGACCTGATTAAAATGGTCCGGACCATGGTGGATAAGGGTTTCCTGAAACAGATCAATCAGGATATGATGCTGATCAGCGGAAATATTGATGACCTGCTGGAAATGATGGAGAATTATGAAGCACCGACAGTCGGGAAATGGATTTCCAGGGAGGAGGTCTGAAAATTATATCATGTATCTCAAACTTATTAAACAGCCTTCCGCAGATTCTTCTGCGGGGGGTTTTATATTGTAAGAATACGGTAAGAAACCGTTAAAAGAATGTAGCCGGCACTTCCTTGCGGCGTTTCAATCTGAATTCTCAAAAAGGTTTTCATTTTAGCGCAAAATTTGCTGTTCCCTAAATAATTCGATTCATCACAATTTATTTATTAAATACGAGTTTACCCCTATGGCTGACGAATACCTGAACAAAATCCTGGCTGAATATAAAGAGTGCCATTCCCTGTATTCCGGTTTAGGCTCTAAAGTCGAGCAGGTATTGAGAAAAGCATGCAAAAACATTTCTATCCATCAGATCAACAGCCGGGTAAAAACGAAAGCAAGCCTTGCCCAGAAGATCATTAAAAAAGACAAATACACAAGCCTTGATGAGATTACCGACATTTTAGGCGTGCGGATCATTACCTATTTTGAAGATGATATTTCTAAAATCGAGGAAATCCTTAACCGTGAATTTACGGTAGACTGGAGTAATTCCGTTGATAAAGGGCATATAGAGATTGACAAATTCGGCTACAAAAGCATTCATTTCATCCTGCAGATCAATGAACAGAAAGCAAAGTCAAAAGAATATGCAGACTATGGAAACATCAGGTTTGAAATCCAGATCAGGAGTATTCTTCAACATTCGTGGGCAGAAATTGAGCATGACCTGGGCTATAAATCGGTGACCGATATTCCCGAAAAGGCACAGCGTACCTTCTACCGGGTGGCCGCCCTTCTGGAGCAGGCAGATATCGAATTTACCAAGCTGAAAAAAGAAATTCATGAATTTGAAAATTCGGTAAGCAGGAACCTGAAGAATAAAAGGGAGCTGATCAACATCAATGAGTCAACGATTATTGCATTTGTAAAGAAGAACCCGTTGCTGCGCGAGATTGAAAGCCAGGTAAGGAAAGCGCTCAGAACGCCCGGCCAGTCAAAATTTGATGCAGCCTATATCTCTGCAAATCATTTTCCGGCACAGCTTAAAGATCTGGGAATCCTGAACCTGATACAGCTTGAAGACCAACTTCTGCAGCATAAAGAAGAAATTATTATCAGTGAGATCAGCTATCTGAAATCGGTTAATAAAAACCTGAAGGACCGGAGCATCAAATTTGCCATTCCGCAGGGCGCTCCCATCCTCTGGCTGATCCATTATTTCCAAAGTAAGCATCAGCACCATACAAAATGATAACAAAAGCCTCCCGGGAATTTTCTCCGGGAGGCTTTTTATATTTGCTGTAAGAATACATCAAGGATAAGGAGCAATTTCCACTTCCAGTCCTTCCATTCAGGAACGATATGCAGCTGGCATCCCAGTCTGCTGTTGCTTTCCACATGGAAAGCCTCGCCCAGCATCGCATCTTCTTCATCACCCATCGGTTCAAGCCCGGGATCGCTGATTACATATACCTCACAGGAAGCGCACATTGCCATGCCTCCGCAAACCCCGATCGTTCCTTCTTCAGCGAGTTCATAGGAGCGGATGATTTCCATAAGGTTCATAGACATATCCGTAGGGGCTACAATGTCATGGGTCACTCCTTCCCTATCGGTAATTTTTATATTTATATCACTCATTTCTATTGCTTATGCTGATCCCGGTTGAGGTTCCGTCTGTTTTGAACAGATCATATCCGCCAACCACCACAAATTTAGTCAATTTTTTTCACAACGGCTTTCTCCGCCTCTTTTCTGCTTCCGTCGAATCCGTCCACACCGCTTACCGTGGTGTACTT
>JAKOOI010000100.1 GCA_022701475.1 Weeksellaceae bacterium | reverse complement strand
CGCCGATAACCACGACAACGTTTGCGATAGGATCCTGCAACACCAAAACCATTTCGCCCGTATTTACCAGTTCCGCACAGGCAATTTCCCCTGCTGCCACCAGTATTGTTTCAGCTCCGGCTTCAGGATCAGCTACCGTTAATCCGGCAACAGGACAGATAACTTACACTCCGAATGCAGGCCTTACAGCAGATGCCACCGATACGTTTGTCTATTATGTACAGGGCAGCGGCAGCCCGGCAGATTTTGAATATTTCAGGATCATTATTAATATCGATGTCCTTCAGACGGCCAATGCTTCTCTGACGTCCTGTGCGGACAGCAATGGAAACGGAAGCTTCAATCTTACTTCTGTCAGCGTCACTCCGGACACAGGAACTACGGTACAGTATTTTACCAGCCCGCTGCTCGCAGGAACACCGATTGCGAGTCCTGCAGCCTATACCGGACCTGCAGGCGCTGTGTATGCCGAAGTCACCTCACCGTACGGATGTAAGAAAGTCGCCCAGATTACGCTGACGACAATTCCATCGCCGAATGTGAATACAAATAACTATAATGCTACCCTGTGTGACGATAATTTCGACAGTATCGTGAATGTTAGTTTTCCCGCAGTTACTCCGGTGATTGTAACAAATGCTGTAAATTTCAATACGAGGTACTACCTGCTCCAGGCGGATGCCAATGCCGGAAACGGCAATACGTTGCCTGCCAACTGGACCTATACGGCCAATACTACCGTTTATGTAAGAGTAGATGCCCTTTCCGGGAGCTGTCCGCCGGCATTCGGGCAGATTAATTTCAAGACAGGCAACAGGATTACCTTAATGACAACCAGTGCCATACAGGAAGTCTGCGACAATGACATCAGCGGCACAGAGGATGTAAACCTCAATAATTATAAAAACCTGTTTACCGCTAATCCGGCCGCCGTTTTATCTTTTCACTCTACACTGGCAGATGCGCAGAACGGAATCAATGCACTTTCACCGGTCCAGACCATTACCTCATCAGGAACCTTTTACATAAGATTTACCAGCGCTTCTGAATGTGCGAATACGGGAATGCTGAAAATCATCATCAGATCCCCGAAAAAATCAGTCCAGCTGAAAGACCAGACGGTATGCAGCAATGAAAAAGCGACATTGGATGCAGGAACAGGATTTACCTCTTATACCTGGAACACCGGAGCAACGTCACAAACCATTACCGCAGGAGCCGGAGATTATTGGGTAGACCTCGGGCTCAACGGATGTGTGTACCGGCAATATGTAAAGGTCAATACCGTTGCACTGCCGGTGATTACCAAAGTTGAGGTTTCAGGTGCTACGGCTACCGTTTCAGTTACCGGAGGCAATCCGCCCTACCAGTATTCGCTGAACGGGATCGATTACCAGTCTTCCAATGTCTTCCAGGGCCTTTCCAGAGGACCGCATACCGTATATGTTCTCGGCGCAGACCGGTGTACGCCGGTAATCAGGGAATTCCTGGTACTGAACCTGATCAATGCCATCACCCCGAATGGCGACGGCTACAATGATGTCCTGAACTATTCCGAACTCAGGATCAAAGAAAATGTCTCCATAGAAGTGGCAGACCGTTACGGGTTTATGGTATACCGGTCGGAAAATAAAAATTATATCTGGAACGGAAAAGTCAGCGAAAAGCCATTGCCAACCGGAACCTACTGGTATTTACTGAAATGGACGGAGCCTGACACCAAATTGCCGATTTCGTATTCAGGATGGATTTTAATTAAAAACCGTGAATAAAATGTAATTTTCATTACCATCAATTAACAGTATTTCAAATATTATATTAAATTTGTAGAAATCCTAATTCCATCCACATGAAAAGATTTCTACTAAGTTTAGTATTGCTTTTTCTTACAGGTCATGTCTTGTTTGCCCAGAGAGACACAGAACACTGGTTTGCTCCTGTGGCTGCAAGTTCTTCCGTATACAGTTCCTTCTCTCAGGGATTATATTTCTCTACGGATTCTGTAACTCCTTTTGATGTAACCATCTATTCCAATGATGATTCCGGCAATCAGATTGTTATAGGCACGGTAACGGGCCTGCAGAAAGGAACCCCTAAAGTATTTAACTTTACCCCTGCCGTACCGGGTACAGATCTGGTAAGACGAATGGTAACCAATCAGTCTGCAGATAAGTTTACCCCTGTAAATAAAGGTATTTATACCAAAGCAGACAAGCCTTATTTCGTAAACTACAGATTCAGTGTCAGCAGCCATGGTGAAATCCTTACTTCAAAAGGAAAAGCCGGTATCGGGAAGCTGTTCCGTGCAGTCGTTTCACCAGTAACCAACCCTAACGGAGGCGGATTGCTGAACTTTACGACAGGAATCATGGCCACTGAAAACAATACATTGGTTACTGTTTCAGGCTACAGCGGAGTTACATTTTCCGGAGGTCCTGTTCCTACGCCCTCCACACTGACCTTCACTTTGCAGAAAGGGCAGTCCTATATCATTGAAGGCACCGGCACACCGGGCAATACAGGAGGCTTTATCGGTGCTAAAATAGAGTCTGACAAACCGGTCTCCGTAACGAATGGAAATTTCAACGGGCAGTTTGCCATATTACCTCCGGGTATCAATACTTATGACGGTTCTGACATTATTATGGACCAATCCGTTCCTATAGACCGGTTAGGAAATGAATTCGTTCTTGTCAAAGGGAACGGTGATATCTCAGAAGGTATGGAAGATGCTCTTATTGTAGCCACGGAAGATAATACTGAAGTATATGTAAACAATGAAACGACTCCGCTGTTCACGCTTAATGCAGGCCAGTGGAAGCGAATCAATTCGCCTGATAACTTGACATTTACGAACAAGTATATCAACCAGGGAAATGATCACTACAATATGCGGATCAGGGCAACCAAGAACGTATATGTCTATCAGCTTTTAGCAGGGATCAACGACAGCAATGCAACGGAAGGCTTTAATTATGTACCTCCGCTGAACTGTTTCCTGCCCCGGAAAATTGATGAAATTGCCATGGTGAATATTTTGCCGCCTACCAACAATACGGTAAAACTCAACATTCTTACAGAAGCAAGCGCTGTTGTTACCGTTAACGGAGCTGCTTTACCGGCAACCCAGGGCCCATATCCTGTTTCCGGTACTACTGCATGGGTATCTTATTCCGTTCCCAGTGCAACAGGGAATGTCACCATTACCTCTACCAATGCTGTAACGGCAGGGATTGCAGGAGGAAGCGGAGCTGTAGGATACGGCGGATATTTTGCCGGATTCTCTTCTATTCCGGTTATCGCAAAGAAAACGGGCGAATGTGTACCCGGAATTGTTCTGGAAGTAGATGACAGCTATGAAGGATACCAGTGGTTTCTGAACGGAAATGCCATTGCGGGAGCTACACAGAATACGTATACGCCGACACAGGCAGGAAACTATACGGTAAAAGTATCAATGGGTACCTGTACTCCGATAACAACACCGGTCTATAAAGTCTTTTCATGCATCAGGAATACAACGGCGAATCTGAGTTCCTGCGCTACCAAAGTAATTTCTCCGGCCTTCTCTTTCAGCACCACCCAGACTCCGGTTGCCAGTACGGTAACCATCCTTACCTATCCTGCCCATGGTACGGCAACCCTGAATGCTGCTACCGGCCAGATTACTTATATTCCGACTACCGGATATGTAGGTCCTGATACCATCGTTTACCAGTTCTGCGGAAACGGTACTGAATTCATAGACTGTGAAAAGGTAACCCTCAACCTGAACGTCGTTCCTTTTATATTGACCGATGCTACCGTAAAAGGATGCCAGTATAACGGAAAAGCCTTCTTTGACCTGACCACCGCCAATGTAACGCTGCTGACCAATGTGGTGAAGAAGTTTTATCTTACCATGAATGACCTGAATGGATCCGTGAATGAAATCAGCAACCCTACCAATTACCTTTCTTCACAGGGAACCGTTTATGTAAAGGTAACAACCGATGAAGGCTGTGTAGGATCGGCAAAAATTACACTGGCATTCAACCCTTCGCCTGTCGTTAACGAAGCTGCTTTAAGCGAGTGCTTCCTGACAGCAGATGAAACAAAAGCCAAGTTCGACCTGACGATTGCCAATGTTTCCTCTGAAACCCCGATTACCAAAAAATATTATCCAACCTTTGTGGATGCCAGCAACAATACCAATGAAATTCTGGTTCCCGACACCTACATTTCAGGAAACGGAGCGGTTTACGTGAGAGTTTTCAACAGTTTCCAGTGTTATGCGATTGCCAAGGTAATCCTGAATGTTATTCCTCCGAAAAGATCAGCTGTGCTCACAGATAAAACCATCTGTATCAATGACAGGGTGAATCTTGATGCCGGACCCGGATACCAGTCTTACGAATGGAGCACAGGTGCTACGACACAGGTTCTGTCCGGCGCTACCGTAGGGGATTACTGGGTACTGCTGGAGGACAACGGTTGCTTCGTAAAACAGCTGGTCAGTGTGAAGAAAGCACAGAACCCCGTGATCACAGAACTTGAAATTTCCAACAATACGGTTACCGTTCATGTATCCGGAGGGAAATCTCCTTATCAGTATGCGGTGGATGCACCAACCAACTGGCAGGATTCCAATGTATTTACCGGCCTCTCCAGAGGGCAGCATATTTTTTATGTAAAAGATGCCTACAACTGTGAGCCTGTATCGGTAGAAATCACGGTGCCGAACCTGCTGAATGCCATCACTCCTAACGGTGACAATAAGAATGATGCCATTGATTACAGCGAACTGGCCTATAAGGATAACCTGAGCTTCGTAATTTATGACCGCTACGGAAATAAAATATTCACCGGTAATAAATTCAACAATTATAAATGGGACGGAAAGCATTATGAAAAGAAACTCCCTACCGGAACCTACTGGTACCATATTAACTGGAATGAACCTAATAAAGAAAAAACACCGGTAAAATATACCGGATGGATTCTCGTAAAGAATATAAATTAAGATCATGTAATCATATAAAAACCACGGTGCACTGCACCGTGGTTTTTTCAT
This sequence comes from Weeksellaceae bacterium, assembly GCA_022701475.1. GTDB lineage: Bacteria > Bacteroidota > Bacteroidia > Flavobacteriales > Weeksellaceae > Chryseobacterium. The sequence goes on along the minus strand of JAKOOI010000100.1, from coordinate 145 downwards.
ATTGTATGAATTGCCAGACTATGTATGCGCATATTTTCAAAATTTCACCTCTGTTAGCTGAATTTTAATTTTATTTCCATAATACCTTCAAAATCATTTTCCTGAATCATTATTTTCATATAATTATTAAGTGAAAAAGAGTTTT
>JAKOOI010000092.1 GCA_022701475.1 Weeksellaceae bacterium | reverse complement strand
CTTTTCTCTTTTCCCGGCCTATGGCAAATTTATTTTACCCTTTCCCGGATGTAGCCGGCGATGATCTATACCGTCGCTTTAGTTTTTTAAATTTAAAGAAAGCACCGGTCACCTTAAGCAGAATATCCGGTATCCGGATTGACCAGCCCATCCTCACCTCCAACCCTTCATTCTATTTCATTTCATTCAAATTCCCTATTTTTGTGTTATGTTCAGTAAACAGGAAGCACAGCAGTTAAAGAAAGAGTTTTGGACGGCCTTCGGAAAATCTTTTCCGAGGAAATGGATTCTGTACGATACGAAAGTCAAGGATATGGCCTTTAAATTTTACGCAGATAACAGGAAAGCGGAAGTATCCCTGGATATCGAGATGAAGGACGAGGTCTTCAGGAATGCTTACTATGAGAAAATCTGGTCGCTGGAAGACATCCTGAAAGATTTCATCGGTGATTTTACCAAAGACGAATATCATACCCTGGAAAACGGGAAAGTAATGGCAAGGATCTGGGTGGAAAAGCCAGGAGTCTCCATTTTCAATAAAAACACCTGGCAGGAAACCTTTGCTTTTTTCGTGGAAAAGATGGATGGCTTCGAAAGGTTTTATTACGAGTATGAAGATTTCATAAAAGATGTCTGAGGTATGAAAATCAGGTACTGCTGGAGATGCCGGATAGAGATGCCGATGCTCGATTCCGAAGAAGCGGCAATTGCAGAAAAACTTCTGGCTGAAGGTTTTCAGAATGCAAAAAACATGATGAAAGCGCCGGTCAGTGAAAATTTCAGAAAACTGCTCGATTACTATAAAGAAACTACCGGATACGAAGAAACGAATCCAAACGCAATTATGCACCATTTCATCCATTTATATGGCCCCGATTGTGAAAATTGCGGAAAACCCTACCGCACGGACACTGCTACTTTCTGTCCGAAATGTGGAAATAAAAGAGACTTGTCATAAAAGGGTATCCGGATAACAAATTTTCCGGAACAGGCAATTCATTCTTTCAAGACAAACTTAATCACAAAAAAAAATTACAATGAAAGACAATCCCATCTTTTTCGCCGACGGCGCGGATCCCAAAATGGCTGAAGCGTACAGGAAAGCGTAGGAAACTTTCAGATATTTCTGGAGGGAACCATCCTGGGAATACCGCAGGATCATTCCGGCACCCAGCGTATCCTGTGTAAAGGTTGCTTTTACCAGGAAGATCCGGCTTCTGACAGTCCTGTCGTTGAGCATATGTGGATCAATGAAGTTAATTTTGACGGCGATCGTATAAAAGGCCGCCTCATCAACCAACCTAATGAACTGACCAATATCAGGGTCGGGGATAATGTGAAGTTGCCCTGAATGAAATCAGCGACTGGCTGTTTGCCATGCCCCGGAAGACCAAAAAACAATCCGGCCTTTCGAAATTATTTTCTTTTTCAGCAGCCGTACTGCCGAAAGCATATGGCGTGTTTACCATACAGCAGATGCGTTCGGAAATGTCTCCGGCTGAAAAAAAAGTCCACGATCGGGCATGGCAGCTGGACTTCGGGGACTTTAATGATATTGAAGTAGTGTATGAACAGAAAGAGCACCCGGAAAATCTGATTGAACATCCGATGAGAAAAAATATGAAAAGTGAATTTCTCAGATTCGTCACTGAAAATCCCGGTGAAATAACAGGCCGGGACGCTGATGGATATACGCTTCTGCACACGGAAACAATCGCCGGGAACCTCAGTTCCGCAGAGGTTATACTGGAGGCAGGAGCCGATAAACACATAAAGGCCGATACCGGAAAAACAGCCCTGGATTTTGCAAAGCAGCTGAACTGGGAACACCTCATCCCGGTGCTGAAAGACTGATTGAAACGCTGAACAGGATAAATTGTTTACTCAGCAGAGCCGGAAAATTTTCATTTTTCCGGCTTTTTCAGGTATTTTACCGGTCAATAATTACATTTTTCCGATCCTGGGATACGGTCAGCAGACCTGTTCTGTTCATTTTCAGATCTTTGTGATCTTAATCATAAATCATTAGAATGAGAATTATTAGATTTGCCGAAAAATAGGGTATTTCACTGATTATGAGCAATAAAATTCAGATCACTGGTTGTATATCCTCAGTAATTTTAAGCCTAAATTATTTAATTTAACTCTTTTTATGATGGATTTTTACAGACCCAATACTTCCACAATCTCTTTATCACTGGTCTTTCTGCTGTTATTTCTAACAGGTAAGGCCCAGGTGGGAATAGGAACCTCTACCCCGGATGCAAGTGCCCTGCTGGATATGAGCTCCACCACACGGGGAATGCTGGCCCCGAGAATGACCACTGCACAAAGGAATGCTATTGCATCTCCTGCAGACGGACTCATGGTATACGATACCACTGCCAGACTGTTTTATTACTATGCAAGCTCTGCAGCGGCCTGGTCTCCGATTGCCAGCGGCCTGACGGGAAGATCCAATTTCAAGCGCATCAAATCGACCGATGTCCTGTCAACGGTACTGGCTGCCGAGCGCGCTGCCGGTAATAATACCAAATATGTGCTGGATGCCAATACCCTGTATGAAATCAACGGCCAGATCAATCTTGATCTCCCGATTGATATCAATAATGCGTACATTTCCGGACTGGACTCTGAAAATGATGTTCTGTCACGGACTTCCGGTACCCTTTTCGACGGAGCTACCGGAGGCAGCATCAGAAGTTTGACCATGACGGCTCCCGGAGGTACGGTATTCAACCTGAATGCCACTGCTACCCAGAATTTAGTGGTCCGCGACTGTATTGTGGCCAATTCCAACACTGTGGGCACCATTTCAGGATTCGGACTGGTATTCGCCAGCATCATCCAGTTCACCGGAAATACAAACGGGATCACCTATAACAATATTACCCAGCTGCTGCTCAGTAACATGGGCTGGTTCGGGAACAACAGCGGAACCTATGAAAGATTTACCGGTACTTTCATGCTGGTGGAAAAACAGGGCGGCTTCAGCCAGGTAAACGGTACTGCCGTGGGCTTTGACGTTTCTGCCGCCGGGCTGACCATTACCGGTGACGCCGTACTGGAATCCGTAGTCTTCACAGGAACCACTACCGCAGGCTATGTAAGGCCTTATACGACCGGAACGTATGCCGGATACAATTTCAACAACAGCTGGAACGTGAGAGCCGCCGGAATCCCTACGGAGACCGATGCCAATGCAGTAGGTGATTTTGCAGTAGATTATGCCGTAGGTACCGGGATCGGAGTTACCTTCAATACTTCCAACCCAAGCAATATCGTAAAAATAGGAACGGCAACTTCCGTTTCCACCTCATCCAATTTATTCAGGTTTTCTACGGACGGGGTGCCGAACCGGCTGAAGTATATCGGAAAGAAAAAAAGGATTTTCCAGGTCTCGGGATCGGTTTCTTTCCAGGTGCCGGCAGCAGGAACCTACATCATCTACATTGCCAAAAACGGCACTGCCCTTACCCAGTATAAAGTATACGGAAGAGGATCTGCCGCCAATGATATCGTGGTACTGCCGATCAATGGTACCACCGAACTCAATACGAATGACTACATCGAAATATTTGCGCAGCGGTATACCGGCTCTACCGGTGATATTGTTGTCCCTAACATGAGCATCACCATAAAATAAAACAGTCTGCAGAAATTTCTGCTTCATTTTTATTCCTGGAATTAATTGATATCCGGTAAGGCCGTC
>JAKOOI010000068.1 GCA_022701475.1 Weeksellaceae bacterium | reverse complement strand
ATATCATATTTGATAAATGCTTCCGGTCTCTCATAACGGATCCGTTGTTCAGAACTGTACGTTCTTGAGAAACCGAATTTCTCCAGCCATTCTTCCGTAATCTGGATCGGCCTGATGGATCCTGCCGGTACAGAAAAACTATGGATGTCATTTTCAATCTTCACAAAATAACCTCTCTCGTCATCCTGAAAAATCTCAGTGATGTTATAGATCTGATTTTTGTATTCTACTAAATTTTTGATTTTTAGATCTGCAACGTTCATAATATTTTGTGTGTATTAAAGTTATTATAAGTCAGTTAGGTGAATGAGTTTTTTTACGTAATTATATAATTACAAATACCATGCCTTATGGAATGAATACTATTTTTATTTTTAATTCACATACAGGTGTTATTAAGTTAAATAATTTTAAATCAATATATTATATCGGTTGTTATGAGGTATGATGATTTGCTTTAAGATTAAGTATGTGGTAGTGAAAGGGTACCTTCATCAAACCGTATTTACGGCTTTGATCAATAATAAGTGATTTATTAAAGTGTTGCCAGTACCGCGCATGAAGTACCTTCAGCCGGCTTATTCTTCCGGGCGGCTCAGGGATTTGTAAGAAATACCATAATTTTCTGCAGGTATTCATTTTCCTTGACTACCTTATTATAGGACTGTCTGGCATAAACAGGAGAGAGCTCATAGTTCTCAGGTTTCGAATCCAGATCCTCGTTTTCAATATAATTCAGATGCCGGGTATATTCCCTGATCAGCTTATTGATGGCTTTCCTTCTTATTTTGCACAGGGTATTGGTCTTTATCTTCTGAAGGGAATTCAGGATAAATGATTTATCACCGTAGAAATTGATGGTGTTTCTGGTAAATGAGAGATTATGGCTATCCTGTACTACAGAATGGTGGTCTTCGTAAATCATGGGATGTAAAGTATTAATGGTGAAAGGTTGGTAAGTGCATGTCGGTAAAGGCCGTCAGATGACGGGAATCGGAAATGACCTCCTTAGTACCCTGACAAGGCTGTCCCGCGGAGAAAGAAATTGTACTGACATGCGTTTCCTTTTTACTGTGATGAAGAGAAAAACTTCAAAATGGCAAGTTCAAATATCTAACCAAAAAATTAATTATATTAAAAATATTAAATATTTGTAATAAAACAGCATTAATTTGTAATTATTTTTAGAGAATTAAATACATAAGCATTTCAGTGTTGTGGTATGTATATTAATTGATCTCAAAGAAATATAAATTCATAAACCGGCTGCGCTTTCACACCGGAAATTTATTTGAAGTATAGCAGGAAGTATTAATTTATCAAAACGCCTCTGCCGGTAGGTAAATACTGGTAAAGCAGAAAAGGCTGGATATCATTATGATTTCAGCCTCTTTATAGTTTTAACGGAAAATTCGCTGCAGCGTAGTTCTGATCAACAGAAGATTCCTTTATTTATTGTTCTCCAGCCATTTCAGTCTCCGCTGATCCGGCAGATGGGTGACCTGGAAATTCTCGAAGGTTGCCCGGAAACCTTTCCCGTCCGGACAGGCAGCCATCAGGCCTACCATGACAGGGGTGTTGTCCTGAAGAAAGGCATTTCTCATCATGATATAGTTTTTGTCATCAAATGAGTAAAAAATTTCTACAGCGTCAAGCCTTCTTACGGCTTTTATCCATACGGCCGGAGGCACTTTATCCAGCGTGATGACGCTCCAGTCGCTGGTAGTATGGGTCACTACGGTGCTCAGGTTATACTTGCCGTCTACAAATTCAATTCCGGCTTTGATATAATTCTCTTTATCTGTCCTCAGCATAAGCCCCATCTGATCGAATCTGGCTTTGTAATCACCGGAAATCTTCACTTTTGCCTCAAATTCACCACCATAGGTATTGTAGAGGAAAGGGGCATCGTCTACCGTAAATCCGTAATGGGAAATTCTCCAGTAATCGCTTTGCGGGGTCACCCACATGCTCAGGCTGTTCTTCTTTGCTTCCCATTGCTGAGGCTCATTGAACCAGATCATTTTCTCAAGGGTTTGTGCAAAACCCTGGCTGGTAATGCAAAACAGGCATGCGCTTAAAAATATTCTCTTCATTTTCGGGGATTTCATCAATACACTAAGTATCTTTACATTTATTTTCACAAAAATACAGTGAAAGCAGAATCCTGCCAATACTGATAAATAACCATTTTATGGAGATCCTGGAAACCCTTAACGAGGCCCTGTTGAAAAAAACTTCTGCGAAAAAATCCTGCCGTATGGATCCGGAGCCTTACCAGCATATGGCCTATTCTTTTTCCGTGGCTGAACATTCCGTGGCAGTGCTGAGCGATATGCAGCTCAACAGGAGTTATCTTTTCAATTCGAAAACCGGTACCGAGCTCGGACTGGAGTTTGGCGGAAATCCCGCGGTGATCGATTCAATCTGGGAAGAGGAAATTCTGAAGAAAATCCACCCGGATGATAAAATGAGAAAGTACATCCATGAGCTAAAATTTTTCAGGCTGCTGGAAACAGTGAAGCCTGAAGAAAGAAGCGATTTTTCAGTACTCTCACTGATCAGGATGCAGGACCGTAACGGAAACCCAAGGCTGGTCCGGCACCGGATGTTTTATTTTTATTCCACCCATAACCTCAAACTAAGGTTCGCACTCTGCCTTTATAACCTGGTGCCGGATCCGCCGGGGAATAGAATGCCCGTCTTTTCAATCATCAATACCGTAAAAGGGGAGACGGTTTCGGAAGATACGATGATCGACAACAGAATCCTGTCCAAAAGAGAGATCGAAGTACTGAAACTCATCGGGGACGGCTGTACCAGTAAGGAAATTGCTGCCGTGCTGTGCATCAGCATCAACACCGTGAGCCGTCACAGACAGAATATCCTGGAGAAGCTACAGGTAAAAAATTCCGTCGAAGCTTTTCAGGGAATGATACGGAAATAAAGTTATTGTCTCATTATTATCAATTAATCAACTTATTATGAATTATTTATGAGCGCCTGGATTTTGCCTGATTGCCTGTATTACGAGCATTGTGTTATGAATATCAAACAAATTAAGAGATTTTAATAAAAATTTTTATTCATAAGGTTACTTATTTAAACATATATTTAAAATTTATTTTATATTTGTTATAACAAACAACTAACAAAAAATTTAAGGATGGACATTAACTTTTCTACAGCTACATTTAAGGATTTTGAGAACATTCCAGGATATGATATGATGGAACGTGCTGATATTTATTATGATTTCCTTGAATACATGAGTTCTAACGGCCACCGGTACAGACTGCAGAATAATACAGGGTGCAGTTCCGTCATGAACGTAGGAACACAAAGTACGAAGGAACTCATCAGTTTCGTTACAAGTGATTATCTAGGGTTTACACAACACCCTAAAGTGAAGCAGGCAGCCAAGGAAGGGATCGAAAAATTCGGAGCCGGTACGGCAGCGACCCCACTGATAGGAGGGTATTACTCCTATCACAATGAACTGGAGTCAACCATTTCTTCATTCTTCGGAAGGACCCAGGAAGAAGCGGTAATTTTCACAACAGGATACACGGCCAATAGTGCCACACTGCAGATCCTGCTGCAAAAAGAGGATATTGCCATTCTTGACATGGCTGTACATGCAAGCGTGCATGAAGGATGTATCCTGACCAACAGAAAAACATTTCCGCACAACAATCTGGAAGCTTTGGAACAGATTTTGAAAACATCTGAAAACCAATACCGCACGAAACTCGTAGTTATAGACGGGGTGTATTCTCAGGACGGCGATATTGCACCGGTCGAGGAAATTTACAAACTGGTAAAGAAATACAATGCTTACCTGATGATCGATGATGTGCATGGAGTGGGCATCCTGGGAAAAACGGGAAGGGGAACCATTGAGGATACTGGATTACTGGATAAGATAGATATCATCAGCGGAACTTTCAGCAAGACATTCGGTAACCTGGGCGGTTATATCATCACGAATAAAAAGCTGGCCAATTTTATAAGATACCAGTCGCGTCAGCAGATTTTCTCTGCCACTACGCCTCCGGGATCAGCTACCGGCATCATCAAAGCGATACAGCTGATTGACGAGGAGCCGCAGTGGAGAGCCAAACTTTGGGAAAATATCAATTATTTCAAAAAAGGACTGGATGATATGGGGCTGGATACGGGAACAACCTGCTCGGCCGTGGTACCGGTAAAGATAGGGGATCCGCATATTACAGGTGACGTAGGGAAGCTTCTGCTGGAACACGGAATCTATACCAACCCGATCATTTATCCGGCAGTGGCCAGAAAAGATGCGCGTATCAGGATGAGCGTTACGGCGACTCATGAGAAAGAACATCTTGATAAAACACTCAATGCATTTGAAGATATCAATAAAAAGTTGCATATTGCAAAAAAATTAATAGAGTAATGCCAAGAAAAGTTGTACAGGGCCCGATACGGGATAAAGAAAAGACCAAACAGAAACTGCTTGCTGCAGTAGGGAAGATCTTAAAGACAAAAGGATATTCTGGTTTAAAGGTAAGTAAAATTGCTGCCGTGGCGGGATTTGATAAAAAACTCATCTATGAGTATTTCGGAAGCACCGAAAAGCTCATCGATGAATATATCCGTTCCCAGGATTACTGGAGCAAGATGAACCAGGATAACATCCATGTCGATTTCTCAGACGGTGGCAGGGAACTTTCCAAACTAGCCATCCTGAACCAGTTCGAGCATACCCGCAGAAACAAGGAACTTCAGAAAATCATCCTCTGGGGGCTTTCGGAGAACAAGCCGATCCTTAAAAAAGTAGCAGATGACCGGGAGGAAATCGGGGAAATGCTTTTTACCAATATCGTAGATCCGCATTTCAAGGACGAGGCCATGAGATATCGTGCCATTGCGGCCCTGCTGGTTGCCGGTTCCTATTATCTTAATCTTTATACGGCCTACAACGCCAGCAAATTCTGCGGAATTGACCTGAAAACAGATGAGGGCAGAAAAGAAATTGAGAGAGCCATTACTGAAATCATTGATTTTGCTTACGAAGAAAAATAATGGTGAGAAAAAATTTTCCTATTGACCAATGAATAAGCTTTTGCTGATAATTTGAATGTTTCACTTTCAGATTAGAACTATATTTCTTATTTTTGGCCAATGGAAAATTTTATCGTATCTGCAAGAAAGTATCGTCCACAGGAGTTTGACACTGTTGTAGGGCAATCCCATATTACGGATACGTTAGAACATGCGATCGGGGAAAACCAGCTCGCTCAGGCTTTGCTGTTCTGCGGACCCAGGGGTGTGGGGAAAACAACCTGCGCCCGTATTCTGGCGAGAAAAATCAACGAGAAAGATGGCTCAGTTTCCGAAGATGGCTTTGCCTATAACATCTATGAACTGGATGCTGCATCCAACAATTCCGTAGACGATATCCGTGAACTGATTGACCAGGTTCGCTTCGCCCCTCAGGTAGGTACGTATAAAGTCTATATTATCGACGAGGTGCACATGCTTTCATCCGCAGCCTTCAATGCTTTCCTCAAAACCTTGGAAGAGCCGCCTGCCCATGCCATTTTTATTCTGGCCACCACGGAAAAGCATAAGATTATTCCTACCATTCTTTCGCGCTGCCAGATCTATGACTTCAAAAGAATCACTATTGAAGATATCCAGGGACACCTCAGACAGATCGCTGATAAGGAAAGCATCCGGTATGAAGATGATGCCCTCTACCTGATTGCCCAGAAAGCAGACGGAGCATTACGCGATGCCCTGTCTATTTTTGACCGGCTTTCTACCTTTTCCCAGAAGAATATTACCCTTTCAAAAGCAGCTGAAGTCCTTAATATCCTGGATTACGACCAGTATCTCAATATCGTGGATTTTGTAAGAGACGGGAAAATCCCGGAAGTCCTGTCCGCCTTCAATGATATCGTAAGAAAGGGTTTTGACTCTCATATCTTTATTGCAGGACTGGGCAGCCACTTCAGGGATCTGATGATGGCGCAGAATGCTTCTACCATAGACCTCATAGAAGTGGGAGAACAGACCAGGTCCAGGTTTGTACAGCAGGCAAAGCATTGGAACGCACAGCAGCTGATCGATGCCATCGAAATCTGCAATCATGCCGATATCAATTACAAAAATTCAAAGAATCCCAGACTTACCGTTGAGATTGCCCTGATGCAATTGGCTTCGCTGTCCTCCGGCACAGACGTTTCTAAAAAAAAAAGTTCATCATAATCCCTCCGGTCCTTACGGAAAGGCCGGAACTTATAACAGCTGAAAAACCAAAGGAGAAAGATCCTGAACCCGGGGTACGGAAAGAAACCGTCACTGCAGAACCTGCCAAAGAAGCGGAAGTAAAGAAAACGACGAAGCCTTTGACCAGGCAAAACTATTCGTCTGCTTTCAGTATAAATGCATTTCTCAGCAAAGGAGATGATCAGCCCAAAGAAGAGGAGGCTGCAGCGTTAAAAACAGATGGACTTCCCAAAAACCATTTTACGGATACAGATCTTCTTGCTGAATGGAACCTTCTGCTGAAACAGCTTCAGAAGAAAGATACGCTTGCTTTCAATGCGGTGAAGGTGTTTAAAGTCATGAAATCAGGAGAAAACCAGATCACCGTGCTGTTTCCTTCAGACTCTGCGAAAGCTGAATTCGACAAGGTAAGCCGGGAATTTTTCAATCATTTCAAAACCAAAGTCCATAATTTTTCCATTGAAGTCGTATATCAGAGGGATACTGAAAACCTGAAGATCGAGGTGATGACCAAAAGAAAAATCTTCGAAAAGTTTGCCGAGAAAAACCCGCTGCTGAAAGATCTTGATGACCTGATGCGATTCGATCTGACATAATTTTTTTTTCGCTCCGTTAAAATTATCATGGTATGAAAACCTGATATTTAAATAAAATGTATATATTTGCTCTGTCATTCAACGGGGGAGACTTCCCCGGGAAGGTAAAAGACCGTCATCAGAACGATCCGGATGGAATATAGTAAACAATCATATAATTCTGTTGCTGTAACCGCTGAAATTTTTTTCGGTGGCCGTTTCAGCTTTCCGTTTACCGATTTTAGAAACTTCAGAACCTATCACCGATTTTATTATTGGTACCTGTGCACTGAATTTCTTTCCAAAAAATAAACAGGATGTTCCGGCCCGCTCCGGTTTCCTGATTCCTTAATAAAATTTTAACGGCATTTTTTAGAAAGAATTATAAAGTAATTTATAAAGCTTTTTGCCATGCTATGTTCCCGATAAAGATAAATACCTCAGAATAATGAATTTAAAAGAACTAAAAAACGACTGGATCAATGAATTTGAGCAACCTCTTATGATTGCCGGCCCATGCAGCGCGGAAAGTGAATCGCAGATGCTGGAGACCGCAAGAAGAATCCGGGAAACCAACGTGAACGTATCGGTTTTCCGTGCCGGAATCTGGAAACCCCGCACCAAGCCCAACGGCTTTGAAGGCGTGGGCGTTATTGGTCTCAACTGGCTGAAGAAAGTGAAAGAAGAATACGGATTCAGGACCGCTACGGAAGTTGCCAATGCCCATCATGTTTTTGCAGCCCTGGAAGCAGATGTTGACGTGCTTTGGATCGGTGCGCGGTCTACGGTGAATCCATTTACTGTTCAGGAAATTGCAATGGCGCTGAGAGGGACGGAAAAAACCGTTCTTGTAAAGAATCCCGTAAATCCGGATCTCGCCCTATGGATCGGTGCGCTTGAAAGATTATTGGGGCAGGGGATCCGGAACCTCGGGGCCATCCACCGCGGATTTTCTACCTACCAGAAAACCAAATACCGCAACAATCCGAACTGGCAGATCGCCCTCGATTTTAAAAGTCAGTTCCCGGACATCCCGATGCTGATAGATCCTTCCCATATCTGCGGAAACAGGACGGGACTTGCTGATATTACACAGGAAGCCCTGAATGTGGGTTATCAGGGAGCGATCATCGAAAGCCATTGCAATCCCGATGAAGCATGGAGTGATGCTGCGCAGCAGATTACCCCTGAAGTACTCGCCACCCTGATCGGTAACCTGAAAGTGCGGAATACCGACCTGGCCGCATCGGACGGCGAGATGGGACGGCACCGTACCCTGATTTCCGATATCGATTTCCAGCTGATCGAACTGCTGGCCCAGCGGATGAAAGTCTCGGAAAAAATCGGGAAACTGAAAAAAGAAAATGATATTGCCATCTTCCAGCCTGAGCGTTGGAAAGTGATCCGCGAATATGCCGATCAGAAAGCAGTGGAAACCGGAATGTCCAAAGAATTCATAGAAAAGGTTTTCAAAGCCATTCATGAGGAATCCATTGAAGTGCAGAACAATATTATGATCAACCGGTAATTAAGTTCGGGCATTGGAGGGTGGAAGAATATGAGCGGTTGATCCTATCGGAGAGCAAATATCGGAATTTTAACCTGAAAGTAAAAAAAACCGGTATTCTCCGAGTCTCAAACGCTCTTATTCGCAAACCTGAGCCTAATTCCATATATTTGCATCATCTTATTATATGAAAGGAAAAATCATTAAGTCTACAGGAAGCTGGTACCAGGTTCTGGAGCCGGAAACCGGAACGATCTTCGAGGCAAGGATCCGCGGGAAATTTAAGCTGATCAAAACCAGGCTTACCAACCCGCTGGCCGTTGGGGATTTTGTAGAATTCC
>JAKOOI010000049.1 GCA_022701475.1 Weeksellaceae bacterium | reverse complement strand
TGGCTTATGGCTTATGGCTTATGGCTTATGGCTTATGGCTTATGGCTTATGGCTTATGGCTTATGGCTTATGGCTTATGGCTTATGGCTTATGGCAAAAATAAAGACTCTCCGTCAAGTGGAGCGTTTTCCTTGTGAATTATACTAAATATTTTTAATAGGTATTCAGTAAAGTTTAAAGAAACTGCTGCTGCAATCAGATTAGCATACACGGTAAACAATCATTTTCCCATTTTTTATCATTCTTCAGATTTCCTAAAATCCAATAAATTGCTATTCTAATTTTACAGAAATTCTATTCTGACGATGGTAAAACAATCGCCAGGAACTCATTTTTCCGGCTCGTTTTTGTCTTTCTACCTGATCCTATACAATAAAATATTATCTCCTGATGTAATGAAATTCTTCTTCTGATTGTCTTTATAAAGAGTACAGATACAGATTTTAAAAATTTATTTTAAAATTTTATCATCTGACAGTCAATAATTTAAATATTTTAAATAATATTTTTAAGTACTTTGTATTGCAAGATACTTAATTTATTATATATCTTTGCAATGTTAAATAATAACAAATACAAGCTATTAAAAACTCTCTAAATTATAAAACATGAAAACGTCTATCCTAATTGCAGCCTTATTTTTCAGCGGTTTTACATTCGCCCAGAAACAGGACAGTGTAAAAACAAAAAGCATTGAAGCCGTTACTTTAACAAAACAGGTATTCAAGAAGCAGAGCGACCGTTTCGTCTACGATGTAGCCGCTTCACCGGTAGCAAAAGGAAATACCACTTTTGATTTGCTGAGGCAGACTCCCCTTCTGTCTACTACAGATGACAAAGCCTTTAAAATTGCAGGGAAGAACAATGTCCTGATCTACATCAACGGCAGGAAAAGCAATATGGATGCGGAATCACTGACCCAGTTCCTGAAAAATACGCCGGCTGAAAACATCCAGAAGATAGAAGTGATCACGGTTCCGGGAAGCGAATACCAGGTGGAATCTTCAGACGGGATTATCAATATTATCCTGAAGAAGAAAATGAGCGACGGTACCAGCGGAAACATGAGGATGTCCAATTCCCAGAATAAATACAATGCCAGCAATGCCAGCTTCTCCGTCAATTACAGAAAAGATAAACTCGGAATCAATGCGAACCTGAGCGGCGGGGAAAACATCAACCCCCAGGCTTATGTGCTGAGAAACGGAATCGGGCAGGTAAGAAACGAATCCGTAGGAAATATAGACGATCCCAATAAAAATCTCGGCGGCTACCTGAACATCGATTACCAGCTGAACGAAAAAAGCAACCTGGCGCTTTCCTGGAATTCATGGGCCAATAAAAGCTACAATTCCACCATCGACCTGCTGAATACCCTTGTCCAGCCAAATAAAGACGGGATACTGGAAACAAGCTATACCCGTACGAAAAATAAAGAAGATGCAAGAAACTACAATAACTCGGTCAACCTGAATTACGAAATCAAGCTCGATTCCCTGGGAAGTAAGTTCAATGCCAATGCCGCTTACCTGATCTATAAAAGATTCCAGTATTCCGATAACAACACGCTTATTCCAGACATTGCAGGCAACAGCAATTCAGGATTTTCAAGAACAAGCAGAAAGATTATCCAGGATATCCCGCAGGTGGTAAATAACTTTTCCGGAACGGTAGACTACATCCAAAAGTTCAGGAATGATTTTACTTTCTCTGCAGGCGGGAATTTTAACAAAACCAAAACCGATAACGACACCAAAAATTACAGCTATGCGTATAGTTATAAAGATGTTGACGGTTTTAACGGTACAGCCAGCCAGACGGATTTCAACCATTTTATCTATGATGAAAACATTTACGGACTGTACCTTACTTTTGAGAAGAAATTCTCCGATAAATTTTCCGGAAAAGTAGGTGCCCGGTATGAAATCACCAACAGCCTCGGGACAGCAGACAGCCAGAAGAACGGAACTCCTTCCCGTCAGGAAATTAAACAGAACTATCAAAACCTGCTTCCTTACCTGAGCTTCAACTATGCCATCAATGACAAAAATAATATTTCCTATGCTTTCTCCAGCAGGATGGGAAGACCGAGCTTCTGGGAACTGAACCCGGTGAGGAACATCATTACGGAAGACAACTACACCCAGAACAACCCGTTTGTGAAAGCCTCTTCAAACTACAACCAGGAACTGACCTATATGTACAAAAACTCTTATTTCGTCATTCTGAACCATACCTATGAAAAAGACCAGATTACCCAGGTGCCTTTGCAGAAAGAATATATTGATGACAAGGGGATGAAAAGAGTGAAGCTGGCCTATATCCGGACCAATTTCGGGGACAAGCAGGAAATGTCGGCCATGCTGGGAATCCAGAAATCCCTTTTCAAGCAGTACCTGACCCTGAATTTCAATGCCGGATTACAGCATAATATCAACAACGGCACCCTGAATATGGATCCTACGACAGGCCAGGTATTCGACACCTATGTCAACAACCGGAAATCCACCAGCTTCATCATTACCAGCAACAATACCATCCGCCTCGACAAAAAGAAGACATGGTTCCTGGGAGTGAATTACTTCTATGTGGATAAGCAGCAGATTGAACTCGGCGTCCTGAAAAGCTTAATGAGCCTGGACCTGAGCATCAAGAAAAACTGGAACGACTGGACTTTTGCCGTAAATATGAATGACGTACTGAGAACGAATGTAGTGGAAATAGAGGATCTCCAGGACAACGGAAACTATAATTATATTAAAAACGATATGTTCAGGAGAAACATTACCGTAAGCCTTACCTACAATTTCGGAAACAAGAAAGTGAAAAAAGTAAGGGATATCGAAAGTGCTTCCGATGCCATTAAAAGCAGGACCAGATAATAACCATTTCTTCATATAACTAATTATTTTTTATGTAAACTCGCTGAGAAATC
>JAKOOI010000037.1 GCA_022701475.1 Weeksellaceae bacterium | reverse complement strand
GAATGGGAATCCCGGGACCTTTACAGGAAATCTTTTGATATGACCTATTCCTGGACGCTCTGGGATAAACTGAAGCAGGCAACCCTTGAAAAGAAAGGGGCCCCGGCGCTCTTTGAATACATGGCACACGATGTCAACAGCTTCCCGTTTGATTCTTACCGGATGACCTTTACGGACAACCATGACAAAAATTCATGGGAAGGAAACCAGTTTTCCAATTTCGGGCCCGGGCTGGAAGCCGCGATGGTGTTCTGCAGCACCGTCAACGGCATGCCTTTGGTATACAGCGGCCAGGAAGCAGGACTGAACAGAAGCCTCGCCTTCTTTGAAAAAGACCCGATTGAATGGAAAAACCATCAGTTTTCCGGAATGTATGAAAAAATGTTCCGTCTGAAACATGAAAACCAGGCCCTCTGGAATGGAAAACGGGGCGGGGAAATGGAAAGGGTAACCAATGACAATATGAATAAAGTGCTTTCATTCTCCAGGGAAAAGAACGGTGATGCCGTGCTTACCGTTATCAATTTTTCCGATCATGAGACAGAAGTGAACTTAGATAGTAAAGATGTTAAAAGCAGCTATACTGAACTTTTTTCAGGTAAGCCGGTCATCATTTCAGATGACAAAACCCACCTGAAACTCAGAGCCTGGGATTATAGGGTTCTGGTGAAGAATAAATAAAATACTAACGTATGAAGCCTTCAGAAATTAAGCAATTTCTAAAAAAAAATTCCCTATTTTTGTGAAATGAGTCAAAAATGGATTTACAAGCCCGAACCTGATGAGGAAATTGTGGATGGATTAAGTTCGTCACTTGGTTTTGGAACTTTTGAATCTAAACTCCTCGTAATGAGAGGAATTGACAATTATCAAAAGGCCCGGGAATTTTTCAAACCGAATCTTACCGACATCCACAACCCTTTTCTGATGGCCGATATGCAGAAAGCCGTAGAGCGTATTGCCAATGCGATTGAAAACGGGGAAAAAATAATGGTTTACGGCGATTATGACGTCGACGGTACTACTGCCGTCGCCCTGATGTACCTGTACCTCAGCAAAATCGTTCAGAAAAGTTATATTGATTTTTATATTCCCGACAGAAATTCTGAAGGATACGGTATTTCGACTGAAGGTATTGATTTTGCGAAAGAAAACGGATTCTCTCTGATTATTGCACTGGACTGCGGAATCAAAGCGCTGGACATGATTAACTATGCCGGCGATCTGGGAATCGATTTTATTATCTGTGATCACCATTTACCCGGAGACGAGATCCCGAAAGCCGTTGCCGTACTGGATCCCAAGCGGAGAGACTGCCGTTATCCTTTTAAGGAACTTTCAGGCTGCGGCGTAGGCTTTAAGCTCTGCCAGGGACTGAATACCATCTATAAGATTCCCGAAGCCGAACTTTTTGAACTTACCGACCTGCTGGCGATCTCCATTGCGGCAGACATTGTATCCATGACCGGCGAAAACCGGGTTCTGGCCAAGCTCGGCCTGAAGACACTCCGTAAAACGAGAAATTTAGGTCTGCGGCTTCTGATTCCTGATGACAAGCTTTCCCATTTCGAAATTTCCAATATTGTTTTTGAGATTGCCCCGAAGATCAACGCGGCCGGCAGGATTTCCCATGGGAAAGCTGCCGTGGAACTGATGGTTTCAGACAATCTGAAGCACGCCCACCAGATTGTTAATGATATCATGAGCCTGAACGATGAAAGACGGGAGCTCGACATGAACTCTACCCTTTCGGCACTTAACCAGGTGATCGAATCGCAGCAGGAGACCAAATACACCACCATTGTGTATCATCCGGAATGGAACAAAGGCGTTATCGGGATTGTTGCTTCCAGGCTGATCGAAACCTATTACAAGCCTACCCTGGTTTTCACAGACGGAAACAACGGGGAAATGGTTGCTTCTGCGAGGTCTGTATCAGATTTCGATGTGCACGAAGCCCTGGATATGTGCTCCGAATACTTCCTGAAGTTCGGAGGCCACCATGCTGCGGCCGGACTCTCCATGGAAAAAGATAAATTTGCCGCTTTCAAAGAGAAATTCGAAAAAATTGTTTCCGAAAAAATCAAAGAACATCAGAAAGAACCGTCGATCACCATTGATTCAGAAGTGCAGATTGATGAAATCAACCGGGAGTTTATCAATTTCCACCGCAAACTGGCCCCTTTCGGCCCTCATAATATGAAGCCTGTACTGGCCCTGACCAATCAAAGGGTTTCGGGCTATATCAAAACGATGGGGAAAGACAACAACCACCTTAAATTCTATATCCGGCAGGAATCTACGGGCAGAAACATTGAATGTGTAGGTTTTAAACTGGGACAGTTTGCAGATGATTTCAGGAATAAGAATTTCGACCTGGTTTTTACCCTGGAGGAAAACCACTGGAAAGGGAATGTAACCCACTATCTCAATATCAAAGACGTAAAATTCAGGGACTAAAACCATTCCGTCCCGTTATTTTTTCAGAACAATGAAAAAGATCGGTTTATTTTTCGGCTCTTTTAACCCGGTTCATATCGGCCATCTTATCCTGGCCAATTATATCCTTGAAAATTCCGATATGGATGAACTTTGGTTCGTCGTAAGTCCGCAGAATCCTTTTAAAGATAAAAAATCACTGCTTAACGACCATAACCGCCTGGATATGGTGCAGCTTGCCATAAAGAATTATCCCAATATGCGGGCTTCCAATGTGGAGTTTTCCCTGCAGAAACCCAGCTATACGATCGATACGCTGACGTACCTGCATGAAAAATATCCGGATTATTCCTTCAGCCTGATAATGGGGGAAGATAACCTCAGCAGCCTGCCGAAATGGAAGAACTACGAACAGCTTATTAAACATCATCACATCATCGTATATCCAAGGGTGTTTAAAGAAGAAAAGAAGGAACCGGAATACCTTCAGCATGAAAATATCTCACTGATTAAGGCTCCGGTAATAGAGCTGTCGGCCACGGAAATCAGGAATATGATCAAAGCCGGCAAAAACGTGCGGCCGATGCTTCCCCCGGAAGTTTTCGAGTATTTGGACGGAAGCAGCTTTTATAAATAACGGATGTACCGAAAGCCGCCCTATGCAGATGTTTAAATTATTGATTCGCTTATTATGAATTTTATCGAAAAATTTTTCTCAAAATATCCTCAGGAAAAAATCATCAGATGGTTTAGAAACATTTGTTTGGCAGAAGCGGTTTCCTGGTTTTTCCTGTTTACGGCAATGATCTGGATCCGGACCAATCCACATGACATCTTCCCTATTGTGTATATCAGTACGATTGGCAGCATTCATGGTTTATTTTTTACGCTTTATCTTATATTCATGCCTGCCATAAGAAAAATATTTGCCTGGGATGATGAGGATTTCGTATTTGCCCTGATGTCGGCATTCTTTCCTTTCGCCACCATCTGGATCGATAAGAAACTGGCCCGTTTCGACAGGGAATAGCTTGTGGCTTATGGCTTATGGCTTATGGCTTATGGCTTATGGCTTATGGCTTATGGCTTATGGCTTATGGCTTATGGCTTATGGCTTATGGCTTATGGCTTATGCAAAATTACAGGATCTGTTGCTGCACCCTACCGACAGACCATAATTTTTAAAA
>JAKOOI010000585.1 GCA_022701475.1 Weeksellaceae bacterium | reverse complement strand
TATTTCTGGCATCTTCTGCAGCATGGTCTATTTTCCTGTCGGCCTCATTGATTGTAGCCTGTGCATTTTCCTTTACATGATTGATTTTTGCCGTGTCCACTCCCAGCCCATTTTCGGAAACGGTGGTGGAGGTGGTTACTGATCCGTCCGGATTTTCAGTACTTTCTGTTTTGACACTTGATTTTGTGCACGATACAATGGCAGCAGCCATCATAACGGCGGATAAAAGGTTTTTTTTCATACGTATTGATCCTGTTAATGTTGATATGGTAATGATAACACTAGTCGGTTTTAATTTCAACGGCGGCGGCTTCACCGGTCGTCTTCTGTTTTTTTTCCTGATCCGCTTTTCTCTTCTCTTCGTCAGCTTTACTCTTATTTTCTTTTTCCAGTTCTTCCCGGAGTTTCTTTTCCTCCTGCTGCAGCCTTAAGGCTTCTTTTACAGAATCCTGATAGGTTTTTGAGGACATCCTGATCTGCCGGGCAATGTCTACCGAAACAGCTCCGTTTGAAAAAGAATCCACCGCAGCCGTATCATACTGCGCCTGCGGGCTGTCCGCCGGATACAGGTCCACCGGTTCTTTTCTGGCACAGGAAACTACGGAAAACACAAAAGCAAAGCCTGTGAAAATTGCATTTTTCATACAGCTAATTTAACAGAAATTCTGCAATGACCGGATAATGATCTGATAATTGTACTGAATTATCAACTTTGTAGCTCAGCGGAATGATGGATTTCGAACTGAAAATATAATCGATCCTCAAAGGGACCTTATAATCGTGGAAGCTTGAGGAATTGCCGTTTCCGGCAGTAAGGAAGGCATCCTGGAGATCTTTTCCGAGGTTATAATATTCATAGGAGTTGGGAACGGAGTTGAAGTCTCCTGCAAGAATTACCGGATAAGGGGAAAGGTCCACTGCTTTCCTGATCTTTCTGATCTGGTCTTCATGCGCCTTGAAAGTCGGGGTCATATGAGACAAAAGCGTATTGATTTTGCCGCCTTCCTTCCCGATTCCGTCAAATGTAAGCATGGATTTATGCAGCCTGAAAGGTTCCAGATAGACATTGATGATCCGGATAATCTTTCCGTTGATATCCACATCGGCATAAAATGAATTCCCCCTTGATTTATCGGTGATCAGTTCCTGCTGCCTTATGATGGTGTGCTTCGTTTTCAGGATTACAGAAGGATATTTCACCATATCCTGCCTAAGTGCCCGGTTGGTATCTTTTTCCTGTACCAGAATAATATCTGCATCCTGGTCGGCAATGTATTTTTTTACCTTATCCCATCCGAAATCACCGTATTTCACATTAAAGGTAATCACTTTGATGTCCCTGATGGATTTTACATTTTCAGTTTTGGGCGTGAAATTGATCCACCGCCGGATCGGGGTATAAAACAGCAGGGTAGCTGCTGCAAAAGCAAAAGCAATCTTCTGCCTCTGGATAATCCAGGCCAGTGTAAAAAGAATATGCAATGAGATCAGATAAGGAAATCCCAGCGACAGAAGGTTCAGGTAGCTCACGAGGTTAGGCGGCACCCATGCATTTCCCAGGGTGCACAGGAGCAGGATCATCACCGTAATATGCGAAAATAATAAGATCTGACGGAATTTCATAATGGATATAAAGATACCCTCTTTTTTCAGCAAAAACCTCACCAAGCCTTGCAGTTTAACTGTTTTTTATGATTTTATTCCGTTTTAAAACCGGCAGTAACAGGAAAATGATCGGAAATCCTAACGGAACGGTCTACCGTATACCGGAGGGGCTTTATGGAAGGCGAAGCAAAGATATAGTCGATCCGGATCGGAAATTTATAGTCATGGAAGCTGGTAGCACTTCCTTTTCCGGATTCCGTAAATGCATCTTTCAGGCCTTTGCCCAAATGATAGTATTCATAAGAATTCGGCACGGAATTAAAGTCACCGCCAAGGATTACGGGATGAGGTGATTCCTCAATGGCTTTCCGGATTATGGTTACTTCTTCCTGATGGATCTTAAAGGTAGGCATCAGCTTTTTAATGATACTTTTTATTTTTTCTTCGTCTTCCTGGTTGTTACCGTTCATTGTGACCATGCTTTTTTCAAATTTAAAAGGATGGAGGTAAACGTTGATGAAGCGGTAAGTTTTTCCTTTGATCCTGATGTCTGTCCATGTCCCGTATGATCCCGTATCACTGAAATCAGAGCCTATCCGCTGTTGATCTTCGATTTCATGTCTGGTAAATACTGTAGTCAGCGATCCTGCCTTTCCGCGGTTATATCCTTTCAGTTCTATTTTATTCCCACGGTTTTCCTGCAGCAGGATAACATCCGCCTGCTGTGATAGCAGGTAAGATTTCAGTTCGTTAACAACGGTTTCTTTTTCCCCTCTTGTGTTGAATGAAAGTACGGTAAAATCGGAAGGCTCCCGTTGCACAGGCATATAATTGATCCATCGCAGGGTAGCATTGAAAAACAGCAATCCCAGGAGCAGGAATACAAAAGCCCTTTTTTTCCAGCTGATGATCCAGAACAGGGTGAGCAGCAGGTAGCCTGCCATCAATACAGGAAAGCCCAGGGAAAGCAGGTTCAGCCAGGGGAAAACCTTAGGCGGAATATAAGCGTTCAGCAGCATACCTGCCAGCAGGAGTAGAATTCCGGTGTGCAGAAACAGAAGCAGGAGACGGATAACTTTCACAGGTAACGTAACGGTTAATTAAATCTGTACAGGTGTTTTTTCCAGTTCCGGGCCAGCAGCCATCCTACCAGGGCGCCCCCTACATGGGCCAGATGGGCAATGCCACCCCCATTTCCTGAAACACCCAGCCAGATGGAAACGATAATGACAATCGGCATCAAATATTTAACCTTGATGGGTATCGGCAGGAACAGCATGGCAATTTTTGAATCCGGATACAGGGTGGCAAAAGCAGTCACCACTCCGAAAATGGCGCCGGATGCTCCGAGCATGGGTGTTCTCAAAAGCATGAAAAACTGAGTGGAAAGCTCCTGCCCTTCCGGCGTTGTTGCACTGAAACTTACATGACCTTCATACCCTATCGCAGCCTGGGGATAGATCTCGGCAGCGTTCAGTCCCAGGCTTTCCAGGCCGGAGATGATCTGCTGCGCTTCAATAAAATTCCAGGGGTTAAAAAGGAAAAAAGAACCCAGGCCGCTGGCAAAGTACAGCAGGAGGTATTTCTTTTCACCTAAAGCCTGTTCCAGGATGGGCCCGAAGCTCCATAAGGTGAACATATTGAACAGAATATGCATGAATCCTCCGGACTCCGCCAATGGTGC
>JAKOOI010000576.1 GCA_022701475.1 Weeksellaceae bacterium | reverse complement strand
TATTTCTGTTTGATTATCTCCGAAGGACCGATCACCATTTTATGGGATAAACCCTTGATGTTCTTGAAAACATTAGAAATGGTTTTTCTGAACGAAGACATAGGTATGACCAAAGCCATATTTAAGTCTCCATATTTAGCTTTTACTTCTTTCAACAGTTTAAACAGCTCTTCATCCTGCTCATCAAAATCTGCATAATTGAAATCATTCAAATCTGTTTTTAAAAGCTTAAAAAGAAAGATGGCAAGTATGGATTTACCGGTACCGGCGCCGCCCTGAATTAAACTGACTTTTGCCTGGTCATCCAAAAGACAGATCAGGATTGTTTTCAGCCCGTTGATCTGTTCCTTAGAAAGCGATTTGTAAGGAGAATATTTAAAAAGATCTGAGTTATCAATATCATGAAGAGAACGTCTGGCAATTCCC
Organism: Weeksellaceae bacterium; assembly: GCA_022701475.1. Taxonomy (GTDB): domain Bacteria; phylum Bacteroidota; class Bacteroidia; order Flavobacteriales; family Weeksellaceae; genus Chryseobacterium. The sequence goes on along the minus strand of JAKOOI010000576.1, from coordinate 2,434 downwards.
ATGCTTTGCAACTTATTCCAGATACCTGTAAATAGTTCCCAATACACTTCTTTTTGCTGGTAATACTGGTGATTTGAAATTCCCAAATTCCCATTTTGAAGTGAATATTTACCATCAGCAGCTATATATCTGATAAGATTAGATTCAACATCAAGGGTGGCTGATTTATTAAATATATCACTCAGGATTAAATTGACACAACTTAGATTTTGTTTCTTCTCTGATTTTGAATGTGCCTTTAACCTGGTCAGAACATCAGTTGTTTCACCAACATAAGCTTCTTTACCTTTTTCTTCTTCTAAAAAGTAGACAAGAGGCCAATTGATGAATTCACGGTGGTTTTCAAGTAATGTAGATTCTAAATTAGTATCGAAAGGATATTGTTGAATGGAAAAGTTCATTGGATGGTATATTTCAATCTACAGCTCATTGTATTTGGTTGCATTGCCTTTTGATTTGTCAACCGGATATTTTTCTGCATTTTTCCTGATTTTATCTGAAATGATTTCAGGAATATTTAAATCGTGTTTATGTGCCAGAAGCAATGCATACATCAATACATCGGCTAATTCTTCTTTAAGCTTATCAGGCCTGAAGTCTTCATTGTCTTTCCATAAAAACAATTCCAGAAGCTCAGACGATTCAATCGATAAAGCCATGGCTAAATCCTTTGAATTATGAAATTGCTTCCAATCTCTATCATCCCTGAATTTTACGATCTCCTGTATTAATTTATTAATGTCACCCATAAGTTTAATTTAACTACCTGTCATCAATTCAAAAAGTAGCAATAATCCAAAGATATTAAAAATACCTGTCTCACAATGATGTGAATCTATATAAACTGTTAATGATTTAAAGCATGATTATATTCCACTGTATATACTACAGGAATCATTACCGGGCTTTAGAAGTCAATAGAAATAAACGCATCACAGATCTTTTTTAGTCGGGAAATTCTTTTTCATTTCTTCCTGGATATCGCCGGGAAGATCGGTGAAGTTTTTGCGCATCAGCCAGTGATAGACATTCTGCTGGCTTGTGGTTACCACATAGGCCTGTTGGAATTCCCAGCCCAGCGCCCCCATATAATTCATTGCATCCACCATCGAATTAAACTTCCGGTTGCTGCCGTCCTCATTTTTGACCTTCGTATTCTCAAAAAACGAAGTCGCCTGCCCGTAATCAATAGACACGGTTACCTTATTGCTGAGGAACCTGGATTCACCGACGATTTCGGCATAAACAAATTTGGGAACGGACTGCGCGTGCAGGAAAGAAAGAGTGCCACAGAGGGCGGTCAGGAAAAACAGTTTCTTCATGGTCAAAAGTTTTTCCAAATATAGATAAAAAAATGATGTCACCCATATGGGAAACCGTAAAATGGCTCCGGCTCTTTCAGCCGGCCGTTTATCCGGTCGTGGAATATGGCTTCGGCTCTGCTCAGCCACCGGACCAGCAGTCTTTATACAGGCCGGGATGGCCATTTCAGGTGACAGAAGATGGTAACACATGAGCCACATGAGATTTCAGATGGATGGAGAGCGTGTATTTCAGAGCACATCAGAATTTAAAAATCAAGATTTTTATAGTCCAAGGTTATTGAAATTACTTTAGGTGGCTGAGCGGAGCCGAAACCACCGGTTATCATAAGCCGATATTACCACTCCAAAAAACCTTCACAAATAAAACCACTGAAACCCTATCCTCACGAAGCCCACCGCTGAAACGTAAACCGGTGGCTGAGCGGAGCCGAAGCCACCTATGGTTCTTTCTTAAAAAACATATAATGGGTTTCATTCATGCACGCTGCTGCTTTCCGGAGTTCTTCATCCTAACCATTGATCAGGGCTTCCTTCTTTTTCCGGCTCCAGCCCTGAATCTGTTTTTCACGGCAAAATGCGAGATCGATGCGGTTGTACTCTTCAAAATAAATCAATTGTACAGGTAAACGTTTGCAGGTATGGTTAGATCCCCTGCCCGACTGATGTTCGGCCAGCCGGCGTCCGAGGTCGGTTGTGCTGCCGGTGTAATAACTGCCGTCAGCGCAGATGAGAATATAGAGATATCCTTTCATAGTTGTGTTTTTGAAGCATAAAAATACGGATTTCCAGAGTAAAAATTCGTTTCAGGAAGCTTTGTAACGTAAGCTTTCAGAACTTTTAACCTATCTATTGCCATACCGATGGCTTCGGCTCCGCTCAGCCACCGGACCCTTAGCCTTTATACAGGCCGGAATGGCCATTTCAGGTTACCGAAAATGGTAACACATGAGCCACATAAGATTTAGATTGATGGACAGTGTATAGCTAAGAACACATAAGATGTAAAAATCTGAGATTTTTAGAGCTGCGGGGTACCGGACTGATCGCCGGGCAGGAAGCAGAACCGAATCTATAGGTCATTCTTTGCAAATACAACAACTTATGTTCTG
>JAKOOI010000406.1 GCA_022701475.1 Weeksellaceae bacterium | reverse complement strand
CTCCGAAAAATAATGCGCCCGCTGCAAAACCCGCTGCCCCTTCGAAAGCCCCGGGCTCACCGGCGGCCTCCAAACCGGCCTCGCAGAAAGAAGAGAAAGGCATTGTGGATTCCATTACCGAATCCGTAAGGAACACCTGGAACGAACTCTGGGACTGGGCCGAATCCAAAGGCACCGTAAAGCCGGATCAGAAACCCACGACGCCGAAGCAGGAAGGGAAGACGGTGAGTGTGGTGAATCAAACCGATAAGCCGGATGCTGATAAAAAAGGAAAATGTTTTTGCAACAGGGATTTCACAGCTGAAGAATTCGAGAAAATCATCCATGGTTTAAGGGATAGTGAACCCGGAGTAAAGAGAGACAGCGGCTATTTTATTTTTGCAGCATCCAACTGTACACTGCCTGCTGCGGATAAAACTATTGCAAAGTTAAGAGATCAGATCAATGCATTGTTTACCAGATACGGGATCAATACTTGTCTGCGGAAACTTCATTTCCTGGCCCAGGTCTACCATGAAACAGACCGCCTGAGAACTACGCTGGAATATGCAACTGAAAAAGACTATAAGCCCTATTTTGGGAGGGGATTGATGCAGTTGACATGGGAAAGCAATTATAAAATCTACAAAGCATATACAGGTATAGACTTTGTCAAGTTTTACGAGAAAGTTGAGAACGATTTATACAATGCATGTGATTCTGCAGGCTGGTATTGGAAGCAGGGAAAAGTTCTTGGTGTAGGAAAGAGGTGGAAAGGTCCGGCTGATCCTCCTGCCTATGTTAAAATTCAAAAGCCGGATTATCCGAAGGAAACGATAACGTATCAGGACGGTAAAGAAACGAGAAAATACGGAACGGTAGATTTAGGATTAATTGCAGATGATGACAAGGTTGATCTGATTAGTTATTTAGTCAATGGAGGGTCTAACGGTCTTACAGAAAGGAGAAATTATGTGATAACCTTAAAAAATATCTTTAAATATCCTCAAGATTGCGTTAACAAAGATCAAAAAAAGACTTCTGCATCTTCTGAAAGTAATTCATCAGTAACCATCAGACTAACTAGAAAATGGCAGACAGATAAATCTACGATTGGCGAGTTTACGATAGATAATACAGAGATCAAAGGATATATCCTGGAAGAAAAAGGACCTGACACAACAGTTTCAGGAATAGAGCAGAGGGTGCCAGTAGGTACTTATAATCTGGAATGGCATGCAGGAACCAAAATTAAAAAAGGATTAAAATTATCAAATGATGTCGTTTCAAAATCCAGGGCTATCTTGATTCACTCAGGAAATACTGCGGATGATACGGAAGGCTGCTTATTACCGGGATCAACAAAATCTAAAGATTTCGTAGGAAACAGTAAAGCTAAATTAAAAGAGATATTCGATTATGTTGAAGAAATTGGTATTAAAGATGCTAAAATTATCATTTCACAAGCTTATGAATAAAATGTATATTTCAGTAGTAATTGCAGTTTTATTTTCCTGCAAAAGCCCTTCCCAGGAAAATAATAAGTTAGCTGCGGAGAAAACCGTAAAAACACTTACTACTTCCTTTGGAAAAGAAGATGAAATCTCATTTCTGGAAAACTTTCCTGAAGATTTTGAGACTTTTAAGAAAACATTCGGATGGGATGATCAGAAAGACAGACCCCAGCCTCTTTATAAAAATGCTAATTCATACATTGATTATTGGTTTTCATTGATTCAGAAAGCGGAATATAGGAAATATGAGGACAGAATCATCGGTATTTCAAAAGGGGCCTCCTGGCAGGCAGATGCGATCGGCTATTTTCAAACCCGTGCTGTAAATTATATCATAGCCAATAAACGATATATTCTTATCAATTCTCTTTCGGACAGAGATGCGGAATCTGTACTGCTATTTCTTATAAACCGCCATTCTCAGGGAAGAGCTGATTTTACTGCACATCTGGATAAAAGTAAGCAAGATATTATTAATAAAAACCTGTCAGAAAATATTTCAGACCAGAAGAAAAGAGGAACATTTGAAACCTATTTGAACAACAAATCTTTTTTCATCAGAACTTTTGACATCAATAAAGATGGGATTGCTGATAAAGTGGTAAGCAGTATTGCTTATCAAGGAGATGATCTGTTTGTGTTTTTTGGGAATAAAGCAGGAGGATACAGCGAGGTCCTGGAGACCACGAATTTTTCCGAAGACGGCGGCAATGTCATCAAAGATGTTGGGGAAATTCCCGGCAGTAAAGGTTTTGTGGTAAAGACTTATTTTCCAGACCGCGGCTATTACGAGAAAGAATTTTATATTACTCCTGAAAATGATACATGGATTCTTAAGAATGCCATTTATAGAACCATGTCAGATGTTTCCGGAAATGCAGTGAAATACATTTGCGACGTTCTGCAGAATATTGATATTACCAAATCCGGCTGGTCGGAAAAGCTTCAGTCAATTCCTGATGAAAATGAAAGAAACAAAAAATGCCGTACGGAAAATGTTAAAAATTCTGTCAGAGAATACGTTGTTCAGGACCCGGATGGATATACCAATCTGAGAAAGGAAGGAAATACATCGTCACGGATTTTACAGAAAATCACTTCAGGAGAAAGCGTAACAGTTGTTGAGCGTTCCGGGGACTGGATTCTGGTAAAAACCAAACAGGGAATATCCGGATATATTCATAAGAGCCGGATAACTGCGAGATAGATAGGAGATGAGATGAGATGAGATGAGATGAGATGAACAAATACAGGTATTCAAAAAATCAGTTCAATACATGCACTATGTTTTATCTTTGTGTAACCAGGTTTAAAAATACAAAAAATGAAGGTCGCTTTTTTGTCAGTACTTGTATTGGGTAGCTGTTCTGGACCCGTCCGGCCGGAAGACAGCAAAGAATCCCGCAGCAAACCTGTCACCAGCAGGCAGGCAGAGGTTCCGGCAAAAGTTTTTTCCTGTGAGGAAGTTCTTCTTGCGATGGTAAAATCAGGTAATCTGAAGGTGCTGCAGGATTTTCCGGAAGCCGTGTTACGGATTGATGAGGTTTCAGAGCAGAAAGTAGTAATACAGTTATATAATAAAGATATTTCAGACCGGACCGGACAAGTGCGGCAGGTAGAAAATACCGTGGGCTGGCTGGAGTTTTTTCCCGGAAGCGGAAAGCTGATGGACATCACGGCAGATCCGGAATCACCTGTTGAGGTACATTATGACACCACAATACTTTCAGGCCATGATCTTTTCAAATCCTGCGGAATCAGTAAGCATTCCGGTCCGGAAAAGCAGCGGCAGAATAATGGAACTCTCGACAGTCAATGGTCCGGCAGCTACCATTTTTCCGCACATAACAGGGATGGCCAGGAAACCGCTTTTGATATCATCATTACGACGGCTGATGATATTACCGTACAATATACCGATAGCGGTGAAAGGCCTCAGGTGTTCAGAAATATCAGAGCAACGGCAATGGGTACGGATAAAATAAGGATTCCGTTCAATCCGCAGGCAGAAGAGATGGGGACCATTTATCTGCAAAAATCAGATAACAGTTATCTGATCTCCGGCAGTCCGGTCTACTTTATCAATCCGGGAAATGAGGGTTTTCCTTTACAGAAGATCCGGTAATCAGTTTCTTATCCTGAAAATAGCAATAATATGTTGCTGAAAGTTGTATCATAAGCGGGATGTTTACCGGTATGGCTTTATGAAATGGATTTTCCCGTCAGATGAGGCTTTCCGGCTCAAAATATAAGGATTGGGTGCTTCTTCCATATCAGGTAAAAAAATTCAGGAACATAAAAATGATCCTGAACGGAAAACTGAAGGATTGCCATTCCTTATTTTGAAAAATGAAAATTTTGGATTAATTTGGTATACGCCAAAAAAAGAAATATGACCGTTCACTTTATCCTTTCAGGAGAAACGCCGGAGCACATTGCCGGGGCAATCCATCTTGAAAACCCGGATTACCTCATCGAATTTCACAACCTGCACTGTGCACGGCAGGACAGGATCACAGGAGACTTGAAGCCCGGGACTAGGCTGCTGCTCCCTGATGCGGAAACCGTACGGACATACAACAGCCGCCAGGATGCCCCTTTCCGGCAGCCCGGATTAAATCCCGACATTCCTTTCGCGCCTGAGAATTTCAGTAAGATCTATTCCGTAACCTATAACGGCACGGAGGACAACGGGCTGGAAGTGAAAAGCAATATCCTTACCTATACGGTCTCCGTAAGATGGATCAGGAAAGAAGGCAATTCCCATATTTTCCATCTCTTTAAAAATAACTTTGAGGAAGGTCAGGGCAGCATGATGGCTGATCTCGCGGCACAGTCGATACGTTCTCTCAATCCGCTGGAGGTGGTCACCGGTTTGAAGGGGGAAGTTACTGCTGTGAGACTCTCCCCGGAAATATCGGATCAGTTTGACAGGATCAAAGCGCGCCTGCATGACCGGTTTCCAGACCGCTATGCTGAAATGTACCTTGATGAATTTGCCAGAGCCGTGTCCGACCGGGACCTGTTCAGCAGGAAGATGAAAGACGATGTATTTATAAGAACTTATTTTGCAGCAGTGAGAAATCCATTTATCAATGGTAAAGCTGCACTGGAGCAGAAAATCGGTGAGGAAAATACACTGATTACTGTAGTTCAGCATATTAAAGATAAGGATTACCTTGAGAAAATCATACTCTTCCAGGATGCGGCAGTTCCACAGGATACTACCGGATTTTCCGGACAATATATTCTTCAGGCAGCTACCGGAATGGTAGAAGAAATTGAGATCCGCTATCATATCTCGCAGTTCGGGATGAAAGAATACGGTTCTTTAAGAATTGAATGAATAGTTAAAATGCTGTAATTGAGTGTTTTGTTTGGTTTTGTATTTTGCATTGTCGTAGAACTACTACACAAAGTCGTAGTATTACTACAAAATCACAGATAAGTGGATAAAAACTTTTTTAAGAACTTTAAGCCTCCTATCTTTGAAATATAATCACCGAATCACAAAATATCTAACAATTAAAATTTACCATTATGGCAGCAAATTCAAGAGGAATCTTAAAATTCAATGGAGGGGAAGGACAGAAATTGTTAAAACTGAACTACAGCGTATCCAGATCTACGGACGTCTCAGGACGGGTAGCTTCAGACCCATCCAACGCACTGATCAAAGTAACCGTGGAAGCTACCGAGAAATCGGATATCCTTGAAAGCTTACTGAACGGAAAGTATAAACCGACAACAGGAGAAATTACCTTCAACAAATCCCATGAAGAAGGTACACTGATTACCCTCACCTGGAAAAACGGATATGTCATCCAGCATGAAGTGGATTTTGATGCCGTAGATGAAAACAGCATGCTGATCAGCTTTATCGTAAGTGCAGAAACTATCGACTATGGCAGTTCCATTTACGAAGGTTTGTGGCCTTCAAGCTAGAATCATCCTTCCTTATCGGAAATACAAAAATCAAAGGCCGTCCTTCACAGGATGGCCTTTTGATTTTTAACAGCTAAGTTCCAGCAGGAAACTCTGCCTTATGCATAATAAATTTTTTTAATAAAAAGACGAGATGGATTAGGATATTGAATTTTTTTTTAACTTTAATCATCACAATCACAGAATTATGGCAACAATACCTGAAAATACGAACGGACAGAAATTCCGTCCCGTACAGAATGCGGACGGTGTAATGGCGAACCATCATATGGGGATCAACCGCCTGGTGAAGCTATCG
>JAKOOI010000509.1 GCA_022701475.1 Weeksellaceae bacterium | reverse complement strand
TTTTATGCGGATCGGTTTCTTCATGAAATTCCCGGATTTCTTCATTTACTTTTTTCCAGGCATCTTCCGCATTGGCAAACTCGAAACCGATCCCTTTTACCTTATCCTGGATCCGGTAGGCTTTTACCATGCTCGGCAGGCTTTTCGGGACACCCCCGAGAATGGGAGTGTTGCCTTCCTTCAGCTTCAGCTTTTCCCAGTTCTGTTTCACTTCTTCTTCATCTTTCACTTCCGCATCGCCGTAAATATGCGGATGACGGAAAATCAGCTTTTCATTCAGGGAATTGATGACATCGGCAATATCGAAACTGTTTTTTTCAGACCCGATTTTAGCATAAAATACCAGATGCAGCAGGACGTCGCCGAGTTCTTTCTTTATTTCGTTCAGGTCGCCCTGCAGAATGGCATCCGAAAGTTCATAGGTTTCTTCTAAGGTAAGGTGCCGGAGCGATTCCAGGGTCTGCTTCCGGTCCCACGGGCATTGTTCCCGCAGATCATCCATAATATCGAGTAACCGGCCGAATGCGTCCAGTTTTTCCTGTCTGGTATTCATAAAATAAGAATTGAATAAGGTACAAATTTAAGGTAAATATTCTGTTCTGTTCTTTTGTCCTGAAATAAAAGAATCAGACCTTGCTTCATATCACGGATGAAATCTCTGATGAGCGGTTAAGATGGGTGCCGGGCCTCAGCCACCTGGAATAGGGAGCTCTCCGGGACTTGTTTACTTATACCGGCTTGCATTCCTGAGCCTGCTGTCCTGCAAAAGGAAGATACCCGCTGCGAAGGATATCAACATAAAAAAAGGCCGGAAAAAATTCCGGCCCTGAACATCAGTCATCACTTTTCTTTTTTGACGATAGTATACTGACTGCGACGGCCGTCACTGCGGCAGCGGCGGCAATTTTCAGCAGAAAATTCTTTCTGTTGTACTTCCATTCGGCTCCCCAGCCTCGTTCGGCAAAAACATTGGGCAAATGTCCGTTTTTCAGGTCGTCAATAATTCCTTCCACAGCACCTATACGGTCTGCCAGTACCAGCGGAAGCCATCTGCCGTAGCTGGATTCACTGTACCGGAAGGCAAATTTCCTGATCGCTCCGTTGACACCTTCGGGCGGCGATGCCGTGCCAAAGGCAGCCGTCAGGTTCGGCCGTTCTACGGATTTCAGAATTTCAACGGTTTCAGGCTGCTGCTGCGGCCTTTCCCATGTATATCCCTCATGTTCTTCGCCGGTGCGTTTCTTCATAGGGTAAGCAGGATCATTTTCAGGATCGGCATCTATTCCCCAACCTTTAATCCGGCTGTAATCGGCCTTTTCACTTCTCTTAAAATCGGATGGATTTGTTTCGTCTGTAATCATGTCGTGATTTTTTTGAGTTAAAAACTTATTAAGCGGTTGGCGGGATAAGTACGGTCTTTATACAACCGTCCAGCTTACGAGAAAATATATGATAGGCATCGGCTACTTCTTCCAGCGGAACCCGGTGGGTGATGATCTGTTTCGGATCAAGAATACCGTTCTTTACGTGTTCGATAAGCTTCGGCAGGTTGCGCTTTACGGCCGCCTGGTTGGCCCGGATCGTAATTCCTTTATTTACCACATTCCCTATCGGTACCAGCGCATCAGTAGGTCCGTACACGCCTACTATAGAAACAACCCCGCCTTTCTTCACGGAATTGATGGCCCAGTGAAGTGCCGTGGTGGATCCGCCCTGCAGAAGCAGTTTTGTTCCCAGCACCGTATTGGTAAGGTTTCCTTTTGCTTCACATCCCACAGCATCAATACAGGCATCTGCCCCCAGCGAATCGGTTTGTGTCTTGATGAAGACTACCGGATCTCCGATGCTGTTGAAATTGTACGCCTCGCATTGTGCATATTTCGCGACAAAGTCAAGCCTGTATTCGAGCTCATCGATTACAATCACTCTTCCTGCCCCGAAAAGCCATGCCGATTTGGCTGCCATGATGCCGATAGGCCCTGCTCCGAAGATAACCACCGTATCGCCTTTCTGTATCCCAGCCATTTCTGCTGCCTGATAGCCCGTAGGCACCACATCGGTAAGCAGCACGGCGTCGTCGGGATCCATCCAGTCGGGAATAACGGTAGGGCCTACATCCGCATAAGGCACACGGGCATATTCTGCCTGTCCGCCCTGATAGCCGCCGGCCGTGTGGGAATATCCGAAAATACCTCCTACCGCCGTTGCCATTGGGTTGGACTCATGGCAATTGCCGTAAAGCTCCTGCTTGCAGAAAGCACATTTTCCGCAGGAAATGTTAAAAGGTACCATTACCTTATCGCCCACTTTCAGTTTCTGTACAGAGGAACCGATTTCAACGACTTCTCCGATAAATTCATGGCCAAAAGTAGTTCCGACACGGGTGTCAGGTACAAGGCCATGATAAAGATGCAGGTCCGAGCCGCAGATGCAGGATCTTAAGACCCGCACGATGGCATCTTCCGGATGTTCAATCTGCGGCTCCGGCATATTGCGGTCTGCACGCACGCGAAAAGATCCGCGGAAATTCATTGCTAACATATATCATATTTTTATTGGTGATATCATAGAAGCAGCAAAACAGGGACCGCCATGGGTCTGTCCGAAGTACAAATTTTGTTAAAAAAAAGATGATGTGGTATATGATACGGAATTTCTTACCTCTGATTTACAACATTTTATAGTATTTATCTTCCTGATTTAAATTTTATTTTCCTGCAGTCTTTTCATAGGGTGATCCAAAGAAAGGTAGTATCATCATCAGTCGTCGGCAGCAGCAGAAAAGGATAGCCGGAAACATCACAGGGCAGTTATTGGCCGTGCACAGATGATGTCATGGAAAATTATGCTGTTCTGTTCTGCTATGTTCTGTTCTTTTGCGGTTAAAATTTAAACAACAGATAGACACAGATGATTAGGGCTGATATGATGATAGCTTGGATACTTTCAGCCATTGGAAACGCAGAGTTCACGGAGAAAATGTTCCTGCACGCTGTTGAAAGTTTCACAGAGGCGTTCTACTTATAAGCGACCACAGAGACCACTAAGTTTGACTTCAAGACAATTGATCAGGCTACTGGATAGAACAATGAAGTATAAAAACAACATCTACAGAAATTCACCACAGCATTTGTCATTCCCGAAGGGAATCTCAACATCGTATCAAAGATTCGCATGGAAAGATTCATGTCTGGATTCCTACGGAATAACAAATGAGAAGAATATTCTAAATTGCGGTATTCCCATGAAAATCTTTGATTTTCTTCTTCTGTGCTCTAAAATATGTGCAAAGCTTTACTCTAAAATCTAATGCTTCTAATGTGTTTAAAAAAGCTTTTGTGACTTTTGTGGTAAAAACTTCCCCGTTATTTTCCTGCAGAAATCCGCTCCACGATCAGCCATGCGGCATCCAGCATTTTTGTGAGTTTGAGATATGGAATGAGAATGTTCTTTTCCTCGTCGCACCGCAAATTCCCCAATGAGAAATACACCATTGCCGACAGAAACCCATCGAATTCTTCGAGACTGCAGGCTTTGAAAGCGCTCCGGAATATCCTCACCGGATGCCGGTATTCTTCCTCCGAAAGGGACCCCATCATAGCTTTGGGAAAACCGGTCTCCGAAGGAACCTTAAACCTCCCTTTCTTCGCTTTCCCCCCGATCAGACGGCCGGCCCGGACCAGCGAACGCAGCGATTGGTACAGATGGAAAACTTCGGCGGGATCTTTCCCGATCCGGACATTCTTCTGTACCGAACACTGAACCATCATGCTGAGGATTTCCTTTACTTCCGCCAGATCGTTAAACTGGAAGAAGGTTTCCAGCAGTCCTACCGCAGAATGTTTCCGGGTGCCGGACCAGAACCGGGCTTCGAAATCTGTTTTTTTGTTTTCATCACATTGTTTTTAAATTATAGGTTGTATGTACCACAAAGGAATTTCCGGTGCGCTGGCCTGCATGTTTGTCTGCCTGTAAAACTTTCAGTGGCCGGACATACCGGAGCCGGACCATCTTTATGGCAGATCATGGATGCAAAACAGTTCGTGCTGCTCTGCTGAATGCAGGCGGTATACTTTTAAATTCCTTCCGTGACGAAAATAATTTGGAAATTTGACAGAAAGCCAGTACTTTTAAGGGTTGGGTTTAAACGTACTTCGGCTTTCCTTTTAGGCTTAAAGGAATTTCGGAGGACGGCGGTTTTGGGGTGCGGCT
>JAKOOI010000498.1 GCA_022701475.1 Weeksellaceae bacterium | reverse complement strand
TCGATTATCGATGAAAACTGGAAACTTCATCTTCGTGAAATGGACGACCTGAGAAGGTCTTCACAGGGTGCCGTATACGAACAGAAAGATCCGCTGGTGATTTATAAGCAGGAATCTTTCCATTTGTTCAGCGAAATGATCGACAAACTGAACAAAGAAATTATTTCTTTCCTGTACAAAGGAGAAATTCCGGCATAGGAAATAATAATTTTAAATAAATAAAAACCGCTTCAAAATGGCCTGGAGCGGTTTTTTTTATTCATGGGATAGTAAATCTATGATAAATATCAAGTTATTAATTTATTTAGAATAATTAAAAACAATATATTTGCAAAAATTTAAGTTTCATGAAAAATGTACTGATCTGTGCTTCCCTGTTAGGTTCCATGCTGACGTTTGCCCAGGAAAAGAAAGATTCAACAAAAGTTGGCGCTATCGATGAAGTAATTCTAAATACCTATATTAAAAAAGATTCTGATTATTCCAATAAGATGTCTTTAAAAGCGATTGAAGACCCTCAGGTTTTCTCTTCCATCAGCAGATCGGTACTGGAAAATCAGGCTATCTTTACCATTGATGATTCTTACAGGAACGTTACGGGTCTCCAGAAGATGTGGAGCCCTACCAGCAGAGCGGGAGACGGAGGATCTTTTGTTGTTCTCAGAGGTTTTCCATCCAACAACTCGATGAGAAATGGGCTGGTCTCTCCTGTCACCACAACCATTGATGCGATTAACGTGGAAAGGCTGGAAGTACTGAAAGGCCCTTCGGGAACTTTATACGGAAGTAACGTAGCATCCTATGGCGGTCTGATCAACAGGATTACCAAAAAACCTTTCGAAAACTTTGAAGGCCAGGTAAGCCTGATGGGAGGAAGCTATAATACGTATAGGGCTCAGGCCGACATCAATGCTCCATTGACAAAAGACAAGAAACTTCTTTTCAGGGTAAATACAGCCTATACCAACGAAGGCACTTTTCAGAAAACGGATGCCAAAAATTCTTACTTTGCCTTTACCCCTTCATTAACCTATAACGCAAGCGACAGGCTTCAGTTCAATGTTGAATATGAAATGTTCAATACAAGAGCAGTTGGCGAGCAGTTCTTTTTCTACCTGAATCCGGCAACGCTTAATGGAATCAACAATATGAAGGACCTTGAAAAGGCGGGACTGAACTATAAAGAATCCTATATTGGTGATGACCTTTACACAAATGCAAGAGTAAATAATATTTTTGGACAGATCAATTACAAGATCAATGACCATATTAAATCTTCTACCAATGTTAACAGCTCCAGCAGCTATTCCAACGGTTTCGGACCTTACTTCTCTGCTTCTGTAGATGCCGCTAATAATGTTTTTGTCAGCAGATTCGATCAGGCAACCCGGGACAGTAGAAAAAGATACTTCCAGGTACAGCAGAATTTTAATTTTGATTATACCTTCGGAAATGGCATGCGGAACCGCACCGTCGCAGGCTTTGACTATCTTAAAACAACAGACCGCTCAAGATTTATTTATCTATCCAACGGTGCAGATTTCACGGTGCCTGCCAACGGAGGAGATTATTCAGGATTTAACGGAACTGTACTAGGTAATCTTTACAGCAATCCAGGAAATATCAGCAATTATGACGTAGACGGAATTACAAACACCTACAGCGGATATATTTCCAACGTTTTTACTCCGGTTGAAGGATTAAATGTTGTTTTCGGATTACGTTACGAAAGCAATGATTTCCTGGGTGGTAAAGTGTGGATAAACGATACCCCTGCATTTAACCAATCGGCATGGTCTCCGAAGGCAGGATTGGTCTATCAGATTATAAAGGATAAATTCTCGGTATTCGGTAATTACCAGAACAGTTTTACCAGCAATGGCTATTATAATACAGATCTTGCAGGGAATATTACACTTTCGGATCCGGAAAGAGCCAACCAGTACGAAGGAGGTTTCAAGGCCAACCTTTTAAACGGAAAAATTAATGCTTCGGTAAGCTATTACGATATTAAAGTGAAAAACCTGTTGGTAGGGACAGGGGAATATACCGCGGCCGGACAGGCAGTACAGAAACAGGCAGGAGAAACCCACAGCAAAGGAGTGGAGCTTGAAGTAAATGCTTATTTGGTTAAGGGCTTCTCATTAATAGGAGGAGTTGCCTACAATGACATTTCTGATGTAGAAACCGGTTTACGGACAAGCACAGGAGGATCTCCATGGCTGGCCAACTTTAATGCGAGCTACCAGTTTCTGGACGGAAAGCTTAAAGGTTTCGGGCTCGGCATAGGAGGAAATTATGCAAGTGACAATAAAATTTTCAATACTGCCACGGCCAACTTTATCCTTCCGAAATATTTTGTACTGAATGCCAATGCGTTCTATGATGCCAAAAGGTTCAGAATCGGAGTGAAAGTAGATAATTTCACGAATCAGCACTACTGGATCGGATATACCACAGGAAACCCTCAGAAGCTGGTCAATGCTTTAGGCACGGTTACTTATAAATTTTAATCATCAAAAATAAAATGCTGTTCCTGGAATTTCAGGAGCAGCTTCTTTTATGAGAAAGAAGCATCATCATAAAAAGAACCCTTCTTTTGCCAGAAAATGGTCGGCCAGACTGCATTTATGGTTGGGCCTGTCCGTTGGGATTATTGTCTTCATCGTTTCCCTTACGGGTACCATGTATGTCTTCAAGGATGAGATCCAGCATCAGTTCAGGAAAGAAGCCATGTTTGTAAAACCGGGAACCGTTACCCGCCATCCGCTTCCCATTGCGGTACTGAAAGAAAAGGTATCACTGGAAATGAAAGAAAAATATCCTGTCAGTTCAGTGGAGATCTACCTGGACAAAAACCGTGCTTATGAATTCATGTATTATGAAAGGGATAAAAAGGCATGGAATTATTTTGATGAGGTAAATATCAACAAACTGGTCTATGTCAATCCATATACCGGAAAAATCCTCGGGGTTTACAATGAAAAGTATGACCTCTTCCCAATCCTGAAATCCATTCACTGGAGCCTCCTCCTGAAAGCGGACTGGGGAAAATATGCAGTGGGCATTCCGGTAGTCCTCTTCATCATTCTGCTGATTACAGGAATTGTTTTATGGTGGCCTAAAAATAAGAAAGCCCGGAAAGGCAGATTCCGGTTCGATTGGAAGAACGTAAAAACCTGGAAGCGCAAAAATTACGATCTCCACAATATTTTAGGATTTTATGCTTCGTTCATCGCTCTTCTGATGAGCATAACCGGAATTTATTTCGCCTATCCATGGGTTAAGAATACTTTTAATGTCGCACTGTCCG
>JAKOOI010000493.1 GCA_022701475.1 Weeksellaceae bacterium | reverse complement strand
GATAGGTAGAAAAAAGACTATAACAAATTGAAAATATATAAATTAGAACTTTTTTACAATTCACTTTTAAAACACAGATTTCAACAAGCATTTCTTTATACACAAATGGTCAGTATTTTTAAAAATTTACATCTGCTTAATTATTTAAAAAGTAATTTTGCAGAATGCAAACTATGCTATGAAAAATTTAAAGTACTTCATCATATTATTACTTTTTGGTTTTAACAGTTTATTTTATTCTCAAAGCGATAACCTAGACACTTTAAGGAAATATTCTTATGAAGAATTGGAAAATATCTTTTACAGTTACAAAGATGGTAATCAGGTTGAAAATTCTAAAATAATAGCAAAATACTATCTTCAAAAAGCAAGAAAAGAAAAAAAAGATAAAAAATATTTAGCAGAAGGATATGTATTTAACCAGTATAATCAAGATTTACAGGTTTCTTTAAAATATATTGACAGTTTAGAAATAATAAGCAAAAACTTTCAGGACGATAGATATCCTGCACGCATCTATTTGTTAAAAGGCTTATTATATAATCAATTTGATAACGAGACAGCAGCTTTAGAAAATTTTATAATCGCATTAAAATACGCAAAAGAAAAAATAATAAACGGCAAATCGCTATTGCAGATCTTCAGATTGCCTATTTGAATGGGTATATAGGAAAACATGAGGAAACAGTAAAAGTCCTTGAATATTATTATACTCATCAAGATTTTTTAACCGAACAGGACATTGAACATATCCAAATAAGTTTAGCTGATGCTTATCTTGATATTCACAAATATGAAGAAGCTTTAAAGCTAATACAAAACGGAATAAAGCTGCCATCTAAAAATAATGAAGAATTGAAATACAACAGATATTTAATTTTGTTGGGTAGGTATAATTTAAAAATCAAACAATATTCAAGGGCTATAAAAAACTTAGAAAATTGCAAAAGATATTTTTTGAAAAATAATCTTGATTTTGATGCAAGCTATACAATGTTATATTTAGGGCAGTCTTATGCTGAACTCCAAAATAGGGAAAAAGCTATAGAAAATTTCATTAAAATTGATTCTATTATTCAAAAAACCAACAATACATTTCCAGAACTTAGATATACGTATACATATATCATTGATTATTATAGAGAGAAAAAAGATAAAGAAAAACAGCTCTATTATATTGACAGGTTTCTGACAGTTGATGAAACATTAAATACACAGTTTAAATATATTTCTCGGGAACTTCCGAGAAAATATGATACTCCAAAACTTTTATTAGAAAAAGAAGAAATAATCAGTAAATTAAAAAAGAGAAGATACCTATCTTATATTATGATTGGAATGTTATGCTCTATAGTAATAATTTTAACTTTTTTATTTATTAAAGCAAAAAGGAAAGAAAAAGAGTATAAAAAGAATGCCCAGGATCTGATAAAAGATGTTAGTCACAAAAGCTATTCTTCCGAAAAAACTTTTGAAATTGAAGTAACTGCCGATCAAGTAGTATTTGATCCTGAAAAAAATAAATTATCTGATGACATAGTAAAAAACATTTTGCAAGGGCTTAAAATATTTGAAGAAAAAGAACAATATTTAAAAAATGGAATTACTTTAATCAGTCTGGCTAAAAAACTTAAAACCAACTCTACATATCTATCACAGGTAGTGAATACTTACAAAGAGAAAACTTTCGCCAGTTACTTAAGTGATTTACGTATAGATTACTCTCTGATTAGGTTGATAAATGATAAAACCTTCCGCTCTTACAAATTATCAGTTATTGCTGAAGAGTTGGGCTATAATAATGAACAGGCTTTTTCAAAGGCTTTTAAAAGAAGAACAGGAACAACACTTTCCATCTATTTAAAAGAAATTGAGGCAAATTCTAATTAAAATTCGGTGGATTCAACCCATAAATGCAAAATACCGACAATAATCGGTATTCTATTCACTCATAAGTTTAAAAAATTGTTCAAGTATAATTACTTACTTTAATTTAAAATCAAATAGTTCCTGTAGATGTAGATAAAAGTCTTTGGTTGGCTCTTGAAAAGTGGAAATTCTAATATCTACTTCTCCTTTTTATATTTTCTATTTTACCGGCACTACTATGATCTACATTATATTTTTGAGCTAATTTACTACAACTTAAATATTAAAATAAAAAAATCGCTGTAAACATTACGTTTACAGCGATTTCTAATTTATTCCGATCGATATTAATCGATGATAATTGCTATTTACTTCACTTCTTCAAAATCTGCATCCTGAACATCATCAGCACCTCCTGCATTACCTGCATTCTGCTGAGCTCCTGCATCAGCACCCGGCTGTTGTCCGGCTGCGTACAGTTCTTCGGAAGCAGCCATCCAGGCAGCGTCCAAAGCTTCGGTTTTAGCTTTTACGTCATCTGCGTTTTTAGCTTCAAAAGCTGTTTTCAGTTCTCCGTGAGCCGCTTCGATCGCTGCTTTTTTGTCAGCAGAAAGCTTTTCACCGAATTCTTTCAGTTGCTTCTCCGTCTGGAAGATCAATCCGTCTGCTTTGTTGAAGATTTCCACTTCTTCTTTTCTTTTCGCATCCGCTGCAGAGTTTTCCTGCGCTTCTTTCTTCATTCTTTCGATTTCTTCATCGGATAGTCCTGAAGAAGCCTGGATTTTGATCGATTGTTCCTTGCCGGTTCCTTTATCTTTAGCAGAAACGCTCAGGATACCGTTGGCATCAATGTCGAAAGTTACTTCGATCTGAGGAACCCCTCTTGGTGCCGGCGGGATATCCGTAAGATCAAATCTTCCGATTTCCTTGTTATCGTTGAACATCGGTCTTTCTCCCTGTCCTACTCTGATGCTTACCGCAGGCTGGTTGTCCGAAGCCGTAGAGAATACTTCTGATTTTTTAGTCGGGATCGTCGTGTTCGCTTCAATCAGTTTCGTGAAAACAGAACCCATGGTTTCAATACCTAAAGAAAGCGGTGTAACGTCTAATAGAAGAACGTCTTTCACATCACCTGTAAGTACACCTCCCTGAATCGCAGCACCGATGGCCACTACCTCATCCGGGTTAACTCCTTTAGATGGTTTTTTACCGAAGAATTTTTCCACTTCTTCCTGGATGATCGGGATTCTTGTAGAACCACCCACCAGGATTACCTCGTCGATATCGGAAGTAGACAGCCCCGCATCTTTCAATGCTTTCGCTACCGGCTCCATGGATCTTCTTACCAGATCAGCAGATAATTGCTCGAATTTCGCTTTTGTTAATGTTTTTACCAGGTGCTTAGGGCCTGTCGCCGTAGCGGTGATATAAGGAAGGTTGATTTCGGTCTGCGGAGAAGAAGAAAGCTCTATTTTTGCTTTTTCAGCCGCTTCTTTCAGTCTCTGTAATGCAATGGCATCGGATTTAAGTTCCACGCCTTCTTCAGACTTGAACTCGTCTGCCATCCAGTTGATGATCACATCATCGAAGTCATCAC
>JAKOOI010000474.1 GCA_022701475.1 Weeksellaceae bacterium | reverse complement strand
AGGTCTGGTAATGGGCGGTCTTCAGGCGATGTCCAGATCCACTTACTCCAAGCTGCTTCCCGAAAATTCCATGGAAAACACCACCTTTTTCAGCTTTTATGACGTGCTGGAAAAAATTGCGATTATCGTCGGGACATTTGTTTTCGCTCTGTTCATCGATAAGTATGATGCGCTGATCCGTATTTTTGCACGGATAGATATCACGCTGCCGTCTGCTTCAGGGATGAGGTTCGCAGCCTTCTCCATGGCACTGTTCTTTTTTATAGGATTGATCCTGATCCGGTTTCTTAAGCTCAATACCAGGAATAAGTAACAGCAGCATTCGGATCTGTAAGACGTATATTTACAGATTGACGGATTTCTCAGATCATTACCGTACTCAGATCTGCATAACCCATAAAATCTGCGGAATCTGATCTTTTGGATAAAATGTAAACAGGTTATAAAAATAAAGGCGCAAATCAGCGCCTTTTTGTGGACTTATATCATCATTTACTATTTTCGATATCGTTTCTATAGGCGGCATTCAGGTTGTTATTGTTCTTTTAATTTGTGTTAAATGATAAATATTTATCACACCATTTAGATATTTTTTGTTTATTTGCAAATACTAAAAATAAATTTTATGATAAAAAATTATTGACGTTATGCATTCTCCAGTCTGCAGTACTGGCGTTTTCCCAAGAGATGAGGCCCATCGCACAAAAGGTCTCGGAATCACACGTCCGGAACAGAAATTATGAACGGTATAACCTGTTTACGCTTACCAATAATCCGGAAAAATTAAGCGAATATAAAAAGGCAGCAACAGACATTTCCATTATCGGTATCGACCGTAAGCAACTTAAAAAACTTGTTCACGAAAAACCGGAATACCTTGAAATCTCTTTTCCTTTCGATGGAAAGCTGGTAACAGTGGAATTGTATAAAAATGAAATTTTCACGAATGAATTTAAGGTCGTTACCAACAAAGGGGAGACCGTAAATTATACTCCCGGAGCCTATTACCAGGGAATCGTAAAAGGAGACAACGGGTCTGTTGCAGCATTCAGTTTCTTCGAAGATGATATCGTGGGAGTTGCTTCCACGCCGGAACAGGGGAATATGATCGTAGGAAAAGTGAAAAATTCCGAGGATTTTGTGAGCTATTCGGACTCCAAACTCACCGGAATCAACCCTTTTATCTGCGGAGCTGATGAATTGGCAGAGAACCGGAAGCAGAAGATTGCTTTTGACCCGGAAACAGGAAAAAATACCGGGAAAGTACTAACGCAGAACTGCGTTAGAATTTACTATGAGGTATGCTTTGCGCCCTATACCAATAACGGTTCCAGCACCACGACAACTACCAACTGGCTGACGGCCGTCCATAACAATATCGCTACCCTTTATAATAACGATGATGTAAAAATTGCGCTGAATGAAATCTACATCTGGACCACCCAGGATCCGTATACCGGAACTCCCAATGCCAATCTGTCAAGCTTCAGGGCCAACCGGCAGACTTTCAACGGGGATCTGGCGCATCTGGTAAACCAGCCGTCCACAACAAGTGTAGCCTATGTGAACTCCCTTTGCACCACCAGCCGGCACGCTTATTCCGGAGCATCGCAGACCTACAATAATGTTCCGGTTTATTCCTGGACCATCGAGGCGATGACCCACGAAATGGGCCACAGCTTAGGCTCGCCGCACACGCATGCCTGCGCCTGGAACGGAAATTCAACGGCCATCGACGGCTGCGGAGCCCAGGCCGGTTATCCTGAAGGAAGCT
Source organism: Weeksellaceae bacterium (assembly GCA_022701475.1). Lineage (GTDB taxonomy): Bacteria > Bacteroidota > Bacteroidia > Flavobacteriales > Weeksellaceae > Chryseobacterium. The sequence continues at coordinate 1,311 of JAKOOI010000474.1, read as the reverse complement.
GCCCGACAGGTCCTATTCCGTCTTCTGCTGTAAAAGGAACCATCATGAGCTACTGCCACCTTGTCTCAGGGGTGGGAATCAATTTTGCCAACGGCTTCGGCCCCCAGCCCGGTGCCCTGATCAGAAACACGGTGGATTCCAAAGCCTGCCTGGGTACCAATTGTACAACGGCCTGTTCCACTACCGTGACCGGCCTTTCCGTTTCAAACATTTCACAGAATTCAGCCAATGCTGCCTTAACCGATGCCGTGTCCACCTCATGGAAATACAGGCTGACAAAATTTGACGGGACTCCCGTATCCAGCGGGACTTCTGCCACCAATACCTTTAATTTTTCAAATCTTCAGCCGGCAACGTATTTTACCTTATCGGTCGGCACAACATGTTCTGCAGGATACCAGCGGAGCCAGATGTTCCTGACGGATGCCGAGTGGTGCGGCGGGCCCCTGTTTACCGATACGGGAGGAACTGCCGGGAACTACGGCGATAACCAGACCATTGTGAAAACGTTCTACCCGTCTTCAGGAGCGCTTACCATGAGCTTTACCGAATTTGCGCTGGAACAGGATTATGATTTTATGTATGTGTACAACGGTCCGTCCGTAAGTTCACCGCTGTTTGCCGGAGGAAATTCCCTTACCGGGACTACCTTACCGGGACCTTTCACTTCCACCCATCCTTCGGGAGCCATCACGGTACGTTTCGTTTCAGATCCTGCCGAAACAGCAGCCGGATGGAAAGCCGCCTTTTCCTGTTCCGTCCTGGCCGTGGAAGATGTACAGACGAAAGACAATTCTGTGAGCATCTATCCGAATCCCGCAAAAAACATGATTACGGTTTCATCCAAAGATCCGCTGAAATCATTTAAGATGTATGACGAAGCGGGAAGGCTGATCCTTTCGGAAGCTTTATCGAAAGGCAACCGGACCGAAATCAATATTTCTTCGGTACAGACCGGGAATTATGTGATTACGGTAGAGACCGACAAGCAGAAAGTCACCAAGAAGCTGATAAAACAATAGTACGATAATAGTAAAGCCTGATTTTTTCAGGCTTTTTTTATGAAGAAGTTGAAAAGGAATGAGTGATTTCTTTACAGTCACCAATGGGAAAAAAACGGATATGCAACAGGAGAGAAAGCAGAGCAAAGTAAAACCCGCAGATAATTCCGACAGGGAAGCTCCGGGAAACGGATATTGCAGAAAACGGCCTTTTTGCGGATGATCTTTTCAGAGGAGCTGTTTCCGGCTATCCGCTCATACTCCTCGCACCGATGCAGCCGACGCCTGTCATCCGCAAACCCGTGCGCCC
>JAKOOI010000471.1 GCA_022701475.1 Weeksellaceae bacterium | reverse complement strand
AAAATGGCATCGTCGGAACCGGTCACCTGGTATCCTTTATCTTTTAATGCAATGGCAAGGTTGTGCATGGCACTTCCGCCGATCGCGATGAAATGGGTTTTCAATCTGTTACGGTTTTTTTACGTGGGTATTGATAAGCTCCTGAAAAGCATTGGTAATGTTGGTCCAGTTCGTCCTGTAGTTGGGCATCACGTCGCTCGCATCCGTCTTACTGCCTTCGTTAGGCCCTTTTTTTACGTTGATGGAGGTGGAAATATGATCGTAGATCTTTTTATGGTCTTCCTGTATCCTTCTGAAATTATTTTTCGAAAGAGTAGCTTCGAGATTTTTCAGTTCCTGCAGGGAAACGTCGAAGTCCTGTTTGTATTTCTTCCCCTGGCCTTCAAAAGAATAATGGCCTTCATTGCCTTTGATCAGAAGATTTTCATAAACCGGGGCAAAGCCTCCGCTTTTGGAGTAGCTGATGTCAAAATCCGAATACATTTTCTGGCTGCTGCATGAGGCCAGTATGATGGCCGTACCTAGAATGGCTGTTATCCTTTTCATATTGCTGCGGTTCTGGTTTAGTTACCTTGATTTTTCTGTTCTGATTTTTTAGCTTTCAGTTCTTCATCATAGTGGTGAAGAAGATTGAAGTCTTCGGTCTGCTCAATGGCAGTCATGATTTTATACAGGATCTCCTGGGCATTTTCCTTATCGTAATCGATATCCAGAGGCGGTTTAAACTCCATGGTCGGTTTTACGCCTGTTACTTTTAACCGGAGGCCTTTTTTATCGAAGGCCCTTCTGAATCCGTTGATTTTTATCGGGATCACAATCGGCCGCTGGTTTTTTACCAGTTTTGCGGTTCCGCGTCTTCCCTGGGCAAATGCAGACGTCGTTCCCTGGGGGAAAGTAGCCACCCAGCCGTTGTCCAGTGCTTTCATGATGTTGTCTACCTCGCTCATATCGACGATCCGGTTTACGTTTTTACCTTCGGCCCTCCAGGTGCGCTTTACGGTAACGGCACCGGCGATCTTGAAGATTTTAGGAAGGATGCCTTTATTCATCGTTTCTTCGGCAGCCACGTAATAGAAGTCGATCTTTGGGTTAAGCAAATAGATCGGGTTTTTAATGGTGTTCAGATAGCCGTTGTTTACCGAGCAGAACGCATGGTACATAGCCGCTACATCGGCAAAGTAGGTTTGGTGGTTGGATACGAACAGCACGTTGGAATCCGGGAGATCCACAAGATGTTCGGTACCTGAAATTTTCAGTTTGTTAAAGCCGTTAAATCTCCTGTAGGAAACAAATCCCAGAATCAGGATAATCAGCCTTTTTAAAAAATAGGGAGTTCCGAATGCATCGGTAAAAATATTTTTCTTCGCCATTGCTCAATTAAACACAGTGTTGCAAAGTTACATATTTTTCAGCAACTGGCTGAATTCACTTAAGATCATGGCGGTAGCACCCCAGATCACGTATCCGTTGAAGTTGATCACCGGCACTTCCTTGCCGCCTGCACCCGGAAGCGACATAAGTTCGGGCTGATCCGGCAGGTTCAGGAAACTCGTGATGGGAAATTCAATGACTTCCACTGCTTCGGTCTGCTGTAGGACGAACTGCGGATTCTTACTCGTATAGGAAATATAAGGATACACATAAAAATTGCTGGGCGGGATATAGATAGGAGACATCTCACGGATAATCCTCACATAATTTTTCTCAATCCCGATTTCTTCCGAAGTCTCACGGATCGCCGTTTCGGCAAAATCCTGATCCATTTCCTCGCGCTTTCCTCCCGGTAATGAAATCTGTCCGCTGTGACGGTCATGTTCATTGATGGTCCTCTGGATAAGCGGGAAGTGCCATTCATCATTTTTGAGGTACAGGACAATATTTACTGCTGCAAACTTCGGGTTTTTTGTAAGGACTTCGTCATACGTAAACACCGGACGGTAAGGCGGCGAAAACACGCCGTGGGCATTCTCTCCGGGCAGTTCAATGCTTTTAATTTTCCGTAATAAATCTTTTCCGAAACTCATATCCCAAATTTAACAATATATTCTGAAGAAAAGAAGTGTCTCTGGTGTTAAATATATATAAAGGTAAGTCCTTACCTGTATTATAGATTGTCATTACAGTCCGGTTTGTGCCGAGATTAAATAGGATTGATACTGAAAACCTTTCTTCACTGCGAACATATTTAATAAGGCCGGCTTTCTGTTTGAAAAGCAGCCCGTCAATTATGATCATCGCCGGTATCTCACTTACTGATCCGCCCTCCGATGCATTCACCCTCAGACTCTTTCAGTCCATTCATTTTTTTCAGGAGCTCTTTCACGCTATCCACTCATACTCCTCGCGCCGGCCTTTTCCCAGTCCTCCCTCACCAAACCCGTCCGCCGGCCAGCCTTCTCCACCGCCTGCTGTGGGGTATCCGTTCCTATCGTGGCTAGGGCAGGGGCGGGAAGCGGAAGCCCCTGTCCCAAGCTCACCGGGGGGGAAACAGCCGTAGCGTTATTTTATCAGCCATTGTAACAACCCACGATTCAGGGGAGGCCGGTTGCAGATCATTCGTGAAATGCCCGGTACGTAAACGGCAATCCCTCATGATTGCATACATCCACGGCCTCTCTGTAAGGATGTGTAAAATTTATTCATTATGTCCATATAATATATAATAGTATATACAGTCACAGCCCTGAAAGGGTTGAATGAAATTCCAGCACGCGCATCATCCGTACATTTTTATCCAATCAACACTCTATCTTCTATAACATGCCAGCCCCTTCGGGGCTGTACTACCATAGCCCCGGGCAGAGCCCGGGGTTTAGGGAAAGAACAATCCATCCAACCCCGGAGGGGTTGAACC